>JAFVIF010000044.1 GCA_017474125.1 Clostridia bacterium | reverse complement strand
CTCCTTAGCTCGAAGACAGGCGTTGTTCCAAGTGCAACGATTCATTTCATTGGCAAACGATATTGATAAAATTCGTCCTGGCCGTGATCCTTTGAGGATCTTGTTTTTGAAAATCGGTCTTGATGCGCTATGCACTCTTTCTGGTCATACAGACAAAACAAAGCCTCTTTTCTATTCGAAATTCTGCAATTGTTTTAGTATAAAGGGCAAGAATTATATTTTAAATAATTTTAAACTGTCGCATTTTGAAGATGAATACATGGGACGCAGTTTTGAAACAAGTCACGATATCGATTTGAATGATTTTTTTAATATTATAAAATTTACTCGTGATATAGTTGTGCATGATTTTGAGTATTGGGGGATGCAATTTTTTGCACACGACGATGATGATGCGACTTGGGTTGCTTCGTTAGAAACAAAAAAAGACTTGATCCTATCTTATAATTATCATCGAGAACGCCAAAAAGAAACAACCTACGTTTTTCATACAACATTAAATTATGAGCAGTTCATTTACTACTTTACAGAAGCGTGTGTGAAATTTATCAAAGAACATATGGAAGATCTATAGTAGGATAGGTTTGCGATATGTAGGTAAGAATATATGTGCTTCATTATTTGAATAGTAAACTACCTCAAAAAGTTACGACAGATTTTACGACAAATGGGAAAAGTTATGCCATATTATGATGGGTTGTTTTCTGCAATGAAGCCGTTGGATTAATATTTATAACAAAAAGCACTCTGCATACAGCAGAGTGCTTTTTGTTTACGGGTTGGTTTTATGTTTGAATCGGGTTTGTCTTGACTTTTGGCTTTTTGTATGTGATAATTTTATCGTAGTCTGTGTTGGGCGCGCCCTTGCGAAAAATGTTGGAGCGGTGCGGTTTTAGTGAGTGGATTTAAAGCTAAAAGGAGAAAGCTATGGTTTATTTAGTATCAGACCTGCACGGCTATCCTATTGAGGATATAAAGAAAAAGTTTGCCGAAATCGGCTTTTGTGAAAAAGACCGTTTGTACGTGCTTGGCGACTGTATTGACCGCGGCAAGGACGGAATGAACATTATTAAGTGGCTTATGCCACAGCCTAACGTTACTTTAATTTTAGGTAATCACGAGGCAATGCTGCTCAAAAACCGTTTTCTTTTTGAGGGGGACAGAATTCCCGGTGTTTTGGAGCTTCACTCAGAGGCGCGAAACAATTATGCCGTTTGGGCCTCTAACGGCGGTGACGTTACTATTGATTCTATGGGGCAGTTTACCGCGTCGCAAATTAAATATATGATAAAATATATTGAGCGGGCTCCTCTTTATAAGGAGATTGAGGTAGGCGGTGTAAAGTACCTGCTTACCCACAGCGGACTTGGCGGCTTTAGCGTTGATAAGCCGATTGAAGATTATATGCCCTACGATTTACTTTGGAATCGACCGTCTTTAAATACCCGATATTATGAGGACGGCAGAATAGTGGTATTCGGTCACACACCCACGGTGCTTTTTGGCAGTGAGTATTCGGGCAGGCCGATTTTTACCGAAACCTGGATAGATATTGACGTGGGAGCGGCAATGGGCAAGCGCCCCGTTATTCTGCGCTTAGATGATAAAAAATTATTTTATATATAGGGTGATTTTATGAAGCTCAAGCTTTTGGTGGCAATAGTCAGTGCTGTAATTGGCGAAAGGGAAAAGGATGCCGATATGTATTTACCTTTGTGGCTTCTTGTTTTTGGAGTAATACTTATAGCTTTATGTCCCGTTTTGGTTGTGCTGTATTTTGTAAAGAAGCTTATTATTTTTCTGCCCCTTGCCGTTGCCGCGTTGCTGCTGGGCTCTTTGGCGGTTGCTTGCTGGCGCAATCAAAGTATAAAAATACTTAGCGATACCGAGTTTTGCTACACCACCTTTTTGGGAAACAAGCGGGTATATAAATTTGCCGATATAACGGCATTAAGGCGCAACAACGATTCCTGCACGCTGTTCGTGGCAGGCGACAAGGTACATATTGAAAATTGTGCCGTTATGAGCGACAGGCTTCTTGATATGCTTGACGCAAGTCTTAACGAGCAATAAAAAACCAAATTTTCATTATGGCGCACACCCGTAAGCCGTACTTTTTGGTACGGCTTTTTATTTTGTGCGCGGGTGGAAAACAGTATTTTTTTGTTGAAATTCGGCGAATGGTGAAATAGCCGAAAAAAAGGAGCTCTATTTGTACAAAACGGCCAAAATAAAAATATTTTGTGTTTTGCTGTTGCTTTTTACACAATATATGGTATAATGATTAGGCTCAACAAAAATGGAGAGTGTCGCTCTGTTTTTGCTTATACTAAAAACGACAGAAATAAATTATAATGGTATAGGTTAGGCGAAACAAGATTGTTTCGCCGCAAAATCTTTGATTTTGCGACAAATTTTCAATAAAAATTTGTCCTATTCCATTGCAATGAGTGTCGTGCAAAATTAAATATTAAAATTTAATTTTGCTTAAGCCACTTAAAAAGTGGCTTGTCGAAGCGCTTTTTAGCGTTTCGACAAACTACAATCATTATGGAGGAAAACGCAATGAAAATTATTAAAAGAAGCGGTAGAGAAGTAGATTTTGACGCAGCAAAAATCATTACGGCTATTACCAAAGCCAACGAAAGCGTTGTTAGTAGTGAACGAATGACTCCTATTCAAATTAAGCGTATTGCCGAAGACGTAGAAATGGCTTGTATGAACGTTAACCGTGCATTAAGCGTGGAAGAAATTCAGGATATGGTCGAGGACCAGATTATGAATCAGCGCGCATTCAGTGTTGCAAGAAGCTATATTACCTACCGTTACACCCGTGCGCTTATTCGTAAGTCCAATACTACCGATGAGCAGATTTTAAGCCTTATTGAATGTAACAATGAAGAGGTTAAGCAGGAAAACAGTAATAAGAATCCTACCGTTAACTCGGTACAGCGTGACTATATGGCAGGCGAGGTTAGTAAGGATATTACCAAGCGTATTCTTTTGCCCAAGGATATTGTAGAGGCTCACGAGCAGGGTATTATTCATTTCCACGATGCCGACTATTTTGCACAGCATATGCACAACTGTGACCTTGTTAACCTTGAGGATATGCTTCAGAACGGAACGGTTATAAGCGGTACTCTTATTGAAAAGCCACACAGCTTTTCCACCGCTTGTAATATTGCTACGCAGATTATTGCGCAGGTTGCTTCTTGTCAGTACGGCGGACAGAGTATTTCGCTTACACACCTTGCTCCTTTTGTAGAAATCAGCCGTCAGAAGATTAGAAGTCAGGTTAAGGAGGAGTATGCCGAGGCAGGCGTTACCCTTGACGGAAACCAAATTGATGCTATTGCCGAAAAGCGCTTGCTTGAAGAAATTCGCAAGGGTGTACAAATGATTCAGTATCAGGTTGTTACACTTATGACCACCAACGGTCAGGCTCCCTTCGTTACCGTATTTATGTATTTGGGTGAGGCTAAGGACGAGCGTACCAAGGCCGACCTTGCTCTTATTATTGAAGAGGTTCTTCAGCAGAGAGTACAGGGCGTTAAGAACGAAAAGGGTGTATGGATTACCCCTGCCTTCCCCAAGCTTATTTACGTGCTTGAGGAGGATAATATTACCGAGGACAGCCGTTTCTGGTATCTTACCGAGCTTGCCGCTAAGTGTACTGCAAAGCGTATGGTTCCCGATTATATTTCGGAAAAGATTATGCTTCAGAACAAAATTGACAAGAATGGCAACGGTAACTGCTATACCTGTATGGGCTGCCGCAGCTTCCTTACTCCCTTTGTTGACGAGGAGGGCAAGCCGAAGTACTACGGTCGTTTCAATCAGGGCGTTGTAACCGTAAACCTTGTAGATATCGGTCTTTCCGCACAGAAGGATTTAAACGAATTCTGGAAAATATTCGACAAGCGTATGGAGCTTTGCCACAGAGCGCTTCAGTGCCGTCACGAGCGCCTTACGGGTACCCTTTCCGATGCCGCTCCCATTCTTTGGCAGCACGGTGCATTGCTTCGTCTTAAATCAGGCGAAACCATTGACAAGTACCTCCACGGCGGTTATTCCACCCTTTCTCTCGGCTATGCAGGCCTTTGGGAATGCGTATACGCCATGACCGGCAAAAAGCTTACCGAGCCCGAGGGCGAAGCCTTTGGTCTTGCAGTTATGAAAAAGCTTAACGAGTACACCGCTAAGTGGAAGGCTGCCGAGAACATTGACTACAGCCTTTACGGAACTCCTCTTGAGAGTACCACCTACAAGTTTGCCAAGTGCTTGCAGAAGCGCTTTGGTATAGTTAAGGACGTTACCGACAAGAGCTATATCACCAACTCCTACCACGTTCACGTTACCGAGCCCATTGATGCGTTTGAGAAGCTTGAGCTTGAAGCTAAGTTCCAGGCACTTTCTCCCGGCGGAGCTATCTCCTACGTAGAGGTTCCCAATATGCAGAACAACATTGAGGCTGTACTTGAGGTTATGAAGTTCATTTACGACAACATTATGTATGCCGAGCTTAATACCAAGAGTGACTTCTGTCAGCTTTGCGGCTTTGACGGTGAAATTGAAATTACCGAAAACGAGGACGGCAAGCTTGTTTGGAGATGTCCCAACTGCGGTAACCTTGACCAAACCAAGATGAACGTTGCAAGACGTACCTGCGGTTACATTGGCACCCAGTATTGGAATCAGGGACGTACTCAGGAAATAAAGGAAAGAGTGCTTCATTTATAATATGTACTACGGAGAACTTAAAAAACGTGATATCGCCAACGGACTTGGCGTAAGGGTGGCCTTTTTCGTATCGGGCTGTACCAATCACTGTGAAGAATGCTTCAACCGTGCAACCTGGGATTTTAATTACGGCAAGCTTTATACCGAAAGCGTTGAGAATGAAATCATCGAGGCATTGCGCCCCGGATATATCCGGGGCTTTTCCCTTCTTGGCGGCGAGCCTATGGAGCCGAAGAATCAGCCTCAGGTTTTAAACCTTTTGCGCCGTATTAAAAGGGAATTGCCCCAAAAGGACGTATGGTGCTATACGGGCTTTACCTATGAAGAGCTGCTGACAAAGGGCAGCTATCCAAACAGCGAAAATATAGAGGAAATTTTGTCTCTTATTGACGTGCTGATAGACGGACGGTTTGAAAAGGACAAACGCAACCTTATGCTCAAATTCCGCGGAAGCGAGAACCAAAGGCTTATTGATATGAACGCCACAAGAGAAAAGGGCGAAGTTGTTCTTTTGGATATTTAAAGGGCGTGAACAATCACGCCCTCTTTTTTTGGAGGAAAAGTTATGGAAATAAAGATTAAAAGACTAAAGGAAAACGCTGTTTTGCCCAGTCGCGGAAGTGCCGCCGCCGCAGGCTACGACCTTTATGCATGTTTGGATACCGACAGCGTGGAAATTGCTCCCCATACCACCGTTAAAATAGGAACGGGGCTCAGCATTGCCGTGCCCGACGGCTACTTCGGTGCCATTTTTGCAAGAAGCGGCCTTGCGGCAAAGGAAAATTTGCGCCCCGCTAACTGTGTAGGCGTTGCCGATTCTGATTACAGAGGCGAATATATTGTTGCGCTTCATAACGACGGTGAAGCTGTTCGTACCGTTAAAAACGGCGACAGAATTGCTCAGCTTGTAATAATGCCCTTTTTATCGGTTGAATTTAACGAAGTAAATGAGCTTGACGAAACACAGCGCGGAGCAGGCGGCTTCGGTTCAACGGGTAAGCAGTAATGGAAACCTTTGTGGATAAAAATATGGAGGTGCCGGGCAAAATCGAGAGAGACGATATTGTCTGGTACGATGCTTCCAAAGCGCCCGTAACCATACACGGCGCGGCAGAGGGCTTTTTCCGATTGCCGAGTGATTTTCCCATACTTGACGGTTTTAAACGGCAATCAACGGGAGTAAGAGTAAGATTTGTTACAAATTCTCCCTTTGTTGCCATAAGAGCTTTTTACGAGGGAGACTTTACTCCTACGATTATGCCCCCTTCAAGTGTTTGGGGATTTGACCTTTATAAAAGACGAGATGACGGAAGCGAGGTTTTTGTGGGTGGTTTCCGTCCTCCCGCTAACGCTTTAGACGGGTACGAGAGTTTGCTTTATACGTCGGGTGAAAACTGTTATACCATAAACTTCCCGCTACTTAAAGGTGTTACCGAGCTTTACGTCGGTGTTAAAGAGGGAAGCAGTATAAAGGAGCCGCCGGTTTATAATTATTTGGGTAATCCCATTGTGTTTTACGGCTCGTCAATTACTCACGGCGCGGCCGCAAGCCGTCCCGGCAACACATACTGCGCTATGATAGCCCAAAAATTAGGCGTAGATCATATAAATTTAGGGTTTTCGGGTAATGCCAAGGGCGAAAAGGAAATAGCTCGGTATATTTCACAGCTTAAAATGAGCGCTTTTGTTCTTGATTATCACCATAACGCATATGATTTAAAGCACCTTCACGATACACATTATAATTTTTATAAAACCGTAAGGCTTAAAAATCCTTTTATTCCCATAGTTATAGTTACCGCGCCCTCTGTAAACCCCGACGACACGTGGGTTTCGGGCGGCGTAAAAATAATTCAGGAAACCTATAGGCGAGCAAAGGAGGAAGGGGACAAATACGTCTATTTTGTAGACGGCTGTCACCTTTTTGACGGCGAATGGAAAGAAAGCTGTACCGTGGATGGCACACATCCCAACGATTTGGGATTTATGAGAATGGCAAAGGTAATAGGCAGAACACTTACGTCAGCATTGGAGAATGGATTTAAGCTATGAATATAACTGTATACGGCGCGGCCAAGGAAAACATACACGAGGAATTTAAAATTAAAACCGAGGAATTGGGCCGCATAATGGCGCAAAGGGGACACACCCTCATTTTCGGCGGAGGTAAAAACGGACTTATGGGTGCCGTTGCTCGGGGAATGAGTAAGGAAAAGGGTCGAATAATAGGCATTGCTCCAAAATTTTTTAAGCCCGACGGCGTTTTGTATGAGCAGTGTACCGAGTTTATTTATACCGAGGATATGCGAAGCCGAAAGGCGCTTTTGGAGCAAAAGGGTGACGCAATTATCGTGCTTCCCGGCGGTATTGGCACCTATGACGAATTTTTCGAGGTGCTTACCCTTAATACCCTTGGCAGAATAAATAAGAGGATTGCAATATTTAATCTGCGCGGCTATTACGACCATTTGTTTAGTATGCTATCCCATACTGCAAAGGAAGGCTTTATGGAAAAGAGCGTGGTGGACGGCTTGAAATTTACCGCCTCCCCTGAAGAATTGTTGGATTTTTTAGAAAAATAAAAGCGGAGCATAGCTCCGCTTTTATCTATGGTATTTGTAATAAACCGTAATATTATCCTGCTTTCCTATAACCGAATTAAAGCCTGAAACGGTGATACCGTTGCCCGAAAGCAGTCGGAAGTATTCACACTCTTCCTCTCTGCCCTTAAAAACGTCGGTTTCACCGCATAAAATGCGGATTTCGCCGTCGATACAAACTATTCTGCCCGTTTGCCCGACAATTTCCTCCTCGGGAGAGCCATTATCGTTATAGAAGCGGCGGGTAACGTATTTCATTTCCCGTCCGTCCATTTCAAGGAGTACGGGATTTTTCTTTTTTCTCTTAAAAAATCCGAACATTATTATCACCTTTTTGATTTTATCACAAAAGGGGTGATTTTGCAATTAGCTATTGAAAGTCATTTTTTTATATGTTAATATAGGTGTATATGGAGGTGCTTATTATGAATATTGAAGCTAAAATTGTATCATCCTTAGGTAAGGTTTTTCCCGATAAGGTGCAGGGAAGCGAAATCGAAAGTCTATCGGTTTTTGCCGACGAGCCTGCTTCCTTTCAGCTTGCGTACAGAATTGAGGACGTTAAAAGGCCTTCATTGCTTATGTATGCGCGCATTGAAAGCGATATTAAGGAGTGGGAGGAATACAAGGTTGCCTACGTACCCGTTATTAATGCCCTTCCCGTTAATCCCGATAAATATTTTGACAGAGGAGAGCCCGGCCTTTTCCCCGATATTCTTTATAAAAGAAACAATAACAGCCCTGTTGCCGACGAAGGCTTCCAATGGCAGAAAATAAACTTTGAAAAGGGCGAAAAACACCTTATTAACGCCGCTAACTCATGGCAGTCATTGTGGTTTACCCTTGGCGGCAAGAAAAACCCCTTGCCTGCAGGTGAACATAGCTTTACCATAAGGCTTTACAGCGCAACAAGCGATAATCTGATGGTTGAGAAAACCTTTAAGTTAGAGGTTATTAACGCTACCCTTGGCGAGCAACGGCTTTTATATACCAACTGGTTCCATTGTGACTGCCTTGCCGATACCTATAACGTTGAAATGTTTTCCGATAAGCATTTTGAAATTATTGAATCTTTTGCTAAGGCGGCGGCCGACACGGGTATGAATATGATTTTACTGCCCGCCTTTACACCTCCCCTTGATACCTCGGTTGGCTGTGAAAGAAAAACCGCACAGCTTGTTAAGGTGACCAAAACCCATAGCGGCTATGAATTTGACTTCACCCTTTTGGAGCGATTTATAAAGGTTTGTCAGCGCGCAGGTCAAACCCACTTTGAGCACAGCCATTTATATTCTCAGTGGGGTGCAAAGGCCGCACCTAAAATTATGGGCTATGAAAATGGCGAATACAAGCAGCTTTTCGGTTGGGATACCGATTCAAGCAGCGAGGAATACGCCTTGTTTATTAAGAGCTACCTAAGAGCCTTAAAGCCTGTGCTCCAAAAAACAGGTGTAAACAAGAATATACTATTCCATATTTCCGACGAGCCAAGCGATAAGCACCTTGAAAATTACAAGAGATGCCTTGAAACGGTGCTTCCCGAAATAGAGGGTTATATTAACGGCGATGCCATTTCTCATTACGACGTTTATAAAGAGGCAAAAATTCATTCCCCGATTATTTCGGTAAACAGCGGGGATATGCCGAAATTTATTGAAAACGCACCTAACCGTTGGCTTTACTATACGGGTGAAAGCCTTGTGGAGGGCTTTACCAACCGTCTTATTACCACCACGGCTCCCCGTTGCAGAGTTGTGGGCGTGCAGATGTTCTACTTTGATATGAAGGGCTTTTTGCATTGGGGCTTTAACTATTATTATGATAAATTAAGTCACGGACTCTGTGACGTAAAGGTTAACCCCTGCAACTACGGAAACTATCCGGGCACCTCCTTTATGTGCTATCCCAATAACGACGGCACCGCTCTGAGCAGTACGAGAATGAAAATCTTTTATGAAGGCATACTGGACTATGAAGCACTAATGAAGCTTAGCGAGCTTGCAGGCAGAGAAGCCGCCATTAAGCTTATTGAGGATTTCTTCGGAGAAATGAAATTCACCTATTGTCCCGAGGACGATTTAACCCTTATTAACTTCAGAAAAGTGCTTAACGACGAAATCAAGAAATATATTTAAAGGCAAAGCCTTTAACAAAGTAAAAAAGACGAACGAGTCAGTCGGCTCGTTCGTCTTTTTTTATGGGGAAAGGTGATTATTTGTTTGCTTCTTCAATAACCTTTTGAGCTATGTGAGCAGGAACCTCCTCATAACGCTCAAAGGCAAGGGTAAAGGTGGCTATACCGCCCGTAATGGAACGCATTGCGGTAGCAAAGTCGCTCATTTCGGCAATTGGTACCTCGCCAACGATTTCCTGCTGCTTGTTTTCCAGCGGATTCATACCTATAATTCTGCCGCGGCGCTTATTAATATCGCCTATAACGTCACCCAAATTATCCTCGGGGAGAATTACCTTAAGGGTGCCGAAGGGCTCCAAAAGTACGGGAGCGCACTGGGGGATACCTTCCTTAAAGGCAAGGGAAGCGGCAGTTTTGAAGGACATTTCCGAAGAGTCGACGGGGTGGTAGGAGCCGTCGTAAAGGTTGGCCTTAATGCCTACCATGGGATAGCCTGCAAGTACGCCCTTGGTAACAGAATCGCGGAGACCCTTTTCAACAGCAGGGAAGAAGTTTTTGGGAACAGCGCCGCCAACAACCGATTCTTCGAATACAAGCTCTTCGCTGTCGGTGGGAGAAAACTCAATCCAAACGTCACCGAACTGACCGTGACCGCCTGATTGCTTCTTGTATTTACCCTGCACCTTGGCAGATTTTCTAATGGTTTCGCGGTATGCAACCTTGGGCTTTTGTAAAATTACGTCGGCGCCGAATTTTGCTTTCAGACGGGAAGCGATAACGTCGATGTGAACCTCACCCATAGCTGAAAGCACGTATTCGCCCGTGGAGGAATCGAAGACGTAGGTAATGGTGGGGTCTTCCTCGCAAAGCCTTGCCATACCCGATGAGATTTTTTCTTCTTCGCCCTTGTTCTTGGGATAAACTGCGGAAGAAATGCAGGGAGCGGGGAAGTCGGCAGGATTAATTGCAGGGCCGCCTGCGGCGGAAAGGGTATCGCCCGTTTTAACGTCGCCCAGCTTGGAAGCACAGCCTATATCGCCGGCGTATAGCTCGCCCGAATCCTCCTGCTTGCCTGCCTTGGGAATCATAACCTTGGAAATACGCTCCTCTTTTCCCGTACGAACACAAATGAGCCGTGAATCGCTTGCAACCTTACCTGTAACAACCTTAAAGTAGGAAAGCCTTCCAACAAAGGGGTCGGCAACGGTTTTGAATACGAACAGCTTGGCTTTTTCGTTAGCATCAACCTTAATTTCCTCTCCGTCCGCGCTGAGCACAGCCGACATACCTGCATCGGGAAGAATAGCGTAAAGGATATCGGCAAAAAGGCTTATTGCGTCGCCGCTTGCCTGTACGCCGCAAAAAACGGGACAGATTTCGCCCGACTTCATACCGTTCTTAAGGGCGGTATAAACCTCTTCCTCGCTAAAGGCTTCACCCTCGAAGTATTTTTCCATAAGAGCTTCATCGGTGCTTGCAACGGCTTCAAGAAGAAGGTCGCGCATTTTGATAAGCTCGTCGGTGGGGGTGTAGTTGATTTCGGTAAGCTTAATGCCGTCGGCACGGTAAGCGGTATTGGTGATAAGGTTAACGTAGGCGGTAACCGCATCGTTTTCAACAAGGGGGGCAACAACGGGACAAACGGCGGCGCCGTAGTTTGCGGTAAGAGCCGAGATTACGCGGTAGAAGTGAGCGTGGGTGGAATTAAGCTTGCCTATAAAGAAGGCAATGCCCTTGCCCATAGCCTTAGCCATATCGTAGGATTTTTTTGCACCTGCGGTAAGACCCGATTTACCCGAAATAACAATAACTGCGTTTTCGGCGGCCGAAAGACCCTCGTGTGCGCCTGCTACAAAGTCGAACTGACCGGGAGCAACCATAAGGTTGATTTTATTGTCCCCTGCAATAATGGGATAAACGGAAAGACCAACCGATGAGCCGCGCTTTTTTTCTTCTGCATCAAAATCCATAACCGTAGAACCCTCACCGGGGTTGCCTATACGGTCGGTAAGACCTGCGTTATAAAGCAGAGCGTCAGCCAGGGTGGTTTTTCCTGAACCGCCGTGGCCGAGCAGCACGACATTTTTAATGGCCTCTGAAGTAAATTGTTTCATAATGACACTCCCTTTTATTGAGAAAAAGCCGAAAGTACGGCTTATTTTTTATTATAAACCAAGTATACCATAATTTATTGTGATAATCAACATATTTTTTAAAAAAGTTTAACAGTTTTTGTGTAAACGGTACAGAAATGCTTTAAAGTGTTAAATTGGCACCACTACATATTGTGGTGTGTAACAAGATTGTAACCAAAATGTAATCCTTTTGATGTAGAATCCCTATATATAGTGTGTATAATATTAATATACAGTATATGTAGTAAGGGAGGAAAATATTGATGAAAAAGCTTTTAGCAATATATTTTGCTGTACATCTTTTTGTTTTTGCCTCCTTTTATTACGTTAATAAGTACGCTGCTCCCGAAGCGTATCCCGACGAAATTGCGGCTGAAGCCGTTCCCGACAAGGCCCTTGTGCTGGCAGGCAGATTTGAAAATATTCTTAATCACCTTAGCGGAATAACCACCCATAAGGTTGAGAATTACACCGAAAATGCCGACGGCACCTTTACGGTTTTCACCAAGGTGGATACCGAAACGGGCAAGGGAGATGCGGTGTCCCTTTTCGAGCGTGACGGTGAGAGTAATTTGGGTTATAAGCTTATTTACTGCGATATTATTGACCTTGGCTCCTTAAATCATATATAATACGTGAAAAAATAAAAAATACCCCTGAGATTTTTAATATCTCAGGGGTATGCTTTTTAGTATATCTTATTTTTTTACAAGTGCGTTGCGAAGCTTTTTACTCGACTTAATTTTGTCACAGAAATTAGAAATATTCTGAGCGAAGGTGGCGCAATCGGCCTTTGTTGCTTCTGTTGCGTTTCCCTTAAGCTCGGGGTTGTCGTAAACGGCGGCAGAAACAACGGCAACGGTAAAGGGCATGGTCTCGTTATCGCCGTGAACGTAAATATCGGTCATGGCATCATAAAATTTTTTAATCTGCTTTTTGTTGCCTGAAGCAAGTAAGGCCTTTACTGAGGGGATAAGGTATTCCTTGTAAAAATCGACGGTTAAAAATCTGCCGTATTCGGAGCAATGAAGCTTGTAGGTTTCCTTGTGCTGAGGAAAGAAGGCCAAAAGCTTTTGGGTAAGACCGGAAAGGCTTACGTTTTCGCCGCCCTCGTCGCTGGGGAGCTCAATAGCCTGAGCGTTGCGCTTTTTTGCTACGCCAAGCTTTTTGCGAAGGGTATCGGCAAAGTCCATAGCAACGCTTTCGGTATCCTTTTCGGTTTGGGTTTCGTCGAAAAGATAAGCGCCGATAACGTTTTCTGCTTCGCCGTCAATTAATATAAGGTTGTAGCACTTGGTTGCTTGGTTATAAGTAACGCGGAAGGTGCTGTTTTTGCCGGTAAAGCTGCCGTCCCCGTTTTCGGTAATGCCAAGCTCGTCAAAATAAGGGGAAAGATATTTAATTAAAGATTCGTAATACATAATAATACCACCAATAATAAAACTTTATATAGGTAGTATACCACGGCCAAGGCAATTTGTCACTAATTATTTTTAAAGGTCAGAGAAAGTCAAAAAAGTTTTCAAAAAATTCATAAAAATCTATTGACAAATGGGAAAAATAAGGGTATAGTATAACTACGGTTAGCACTCTCGGGTGTAGAGTGCTAATTTAAAAAAGGAGTGAGGGAAGTGGAATTGACACCGCGCAAGCAGGCAATACTTGCGGCAATAGTTAAATATCATATTGCCACGGGGGAGCCTGTGGGCTCAAAGTGGCTTACTACCACCCTTGAAAACGCTCCCTCCTCGGCAACGCTCAGAAACGAAATGAGCGATTTGTGCACTCTTGGCTATCTCTGCCAGCCTCACACCTCGGCAGGAAGAGTGCCTACGGGCAAGGGCTACGAGTTTTACGTTAACAGTCTTATGAACGAGGAAAGCCTGCCCGAAGCCTTAAAGCAAACGGTTGACACCTACCTTGAAAAGGCAAGCGTTGAGCCCGAAAGCCTCCCCTTAACGGCGGCCAAAATATTAAGCTCCATTACGGGTCTTCCCGCCTTTTGTGCTAAAATTGCCGATGATAATATGACTGTAAAGCGGGTAGAGGTTATCCCAATGGGTGAGCGGCTGGTTATGATGGTGGTATTTACCTCCGATTCCCGCGCCTTAAGTAAGCTTTGTAAAAGCGGAGCCGTCCTTACAAAGGAAAAGCTTGATAGACTGACCGCACTTATAAAGGGCGGAATTGAGGGAAAGGCTATGTGGGAAATGACGGCGGTGCAAATGCAGAACCTGCTTTATAACGCAGGGGCTAACGCTCTTGAGTTTTCCCCCATAATTGCCGCCATATTCGATATGATAAAGGATATGGGAAAATCCAGCATTGAGCTTGCAGGCGAATCCTTTCTGTATTCGGTATTTGCAGGCAACAGCTATAAGCAGGAGCTTATTTCCTTTATTGAAAGGAAAGAGGGTATACTGTCACTTATAAGCAAGCCCGCGGAAAAGGCGGCGGTAATATTCGGCAGTACAACGGGCTATAGCGAGCTTGACAGCTCCACCCTTGTAGTTGCCCCCTACGGCCCCAAGGGCTCGTTACTCGGCAGGCTCGGTGTTATAGGGCCTACCAGAATGTCCTACGGACGAATCCTTTCAAGCATTGCTTACGTATCCTTAAAGGTAAGCAAGCTTATGACTGAAAATCTTGAATTTGCAGAATAACAGGAGGCGCAGATATGCAGGAAAACGAAAAGAAGCAGGATACGGCAGAGGTTGAGGCCGAGCCTGTAAAGGAAGAAAAAAAGGCCAAAAAGGCTAAAAAGGATGAAAAGCTGGAAAAGCTGGAAAACGAGCTTAATAAAACCAAAGACCTTTTAAAAAGAACAGCCGCTGAGTTCGACAACTTTAAAAAGAGAACAGAGCGTGAAAGGCTCAGCGTTGCCGAATATGCAAAGGCAAGTATGTTTAAGGAATTCCTTTCTGTGCTTGACAATGCAGGCAGAGCTGTAGCGGCCGACGCTTCGGGCGAGGATTACTGCAAGGGTCTTGAAATGATTATTAAGCAGTTTCTGGCAACACCCGAAAAAATGGGCGTTATCGAATTGGCAAAGGTGGGGGATGAATTTAATCCCAACCTCCACGAGGCGGTTATGCACATTGAGGACGAGGCCTTGGGCGAAAACGTTATCGCCGAGGTATTGCAGCAGGGATATAAGCTTGGTGACACCGTTATCCGCGCCGCAATGGTTAAAGTAGCTAACTAAAACATTTATATATTAAAAGGAGAAATTATTATGGGTAAAATTATTGGTATTGACCTTGGTACAACTAACTCTTGCGTAGCAGTTATGGAGGGCGGCGAGGCCGTTGTTATTCCTAACGCCGAGGGCGGAAGAACTACTCCTTCCGTAGTTGCATTTTCCAAGACAGGTGAAAGAATGGTAGGTCAGGTTGCAAAGCGTCAGGCTATTACCAACCCCGACAGAACCATCAGCTCCATTAAGCGTGATATGGGTACTGCCAATACAGTAGAAATCGACGGCAAAAACTATACCCCTCAGGAAATATCGGCTATTATTCTTCAGAAGCTTAAGGCTGATGCCGAAAGCTATCTCGGTACTACCGTTACCGAAGCCGTTATTACCGTTCCCGCTTACTTTACCGACGCTCAGCGTCAGGCAACCAAGGATGCAGGTAAAATTGCAGGCCTTGAGGTAAAGCGTATTATTAACGAGCCTACCGCGGCTGCTCTTGCTTATTCTATTGATAAGGAAGACGACCAGAAGGTTATGGTTTACGACCTTGGCGGCGGTACCTTCGACGTTTCCATTATTGAAATGGGCGACGGCGTTCAAGAGGTTTTGGCTACCGCAGGTAACAACCGTCTTGGCGGTGACGACTTCGACAAGCGCGTTATGGACTATATCGTTGCAACCTTTAAGGCTGAGCAGGGAATTGACCTTTCCGGTGATAAAATGGCTATGCAGCGTATTAAGGAAGCGGCAGAAAAGGCTAAAATTGACCTTTCAGGTATGACCACCGCCGACGTTAATCTTCCCTTTATTACCGCTGATGCTACCGGTCCTAAGCATTTTGAAACCACCATTACAAGAGCTAAGTTTAACGAGCTCACCGCTGACCTTGTAGAGGCTACCATGGGCCCCGTTCGTCAGGCGCTTGCCGATTCGGGACTTCAGAAGAGCGAAATCAATAAGGTTCTTATGGTAGGCGGTTCTTCAAGAATCCCCGCCGTACAGGAAGCCGTTAAAAACTTTATCGGTGCAGAGCCCTTTAAGGGCATTAACCCCGACGAATGTGTTGCTTTAGGCGCCGCACTTCAGGGCGGTGTGCTTGGCGGCGACGTTAAGGGTCTTCTTCTCCTTGACGTAACTCCTCTTTCCTTGGGTATTGAAACCATGGGCGGTGTTTGCACCAAGGTTATTGACAGAAACACCACCATCCCCACCAAAAAGAGCCAGATTTTCTCTACCGCTGCTGACGGTCAGACCTCTGTTGAGGTAAACGTTTTACAGGGTGAGAGAGAATTTGCGAGAGACAATAAGCAGCTCGGTGTATTCCACCTTGACGGTATTGCTCCTGCTCCCCGCGGAATCCCCCAGATTGAGGTAACCTTCGATATTGACGCTAACGGTATCGTTAACGTATCCGCCAAGGATTTAGGTACAGGCAAGGAGCAGTCCATCACCATTACCTCTAACACCAATATGTCTAAGGAGGATATTGAGAAGGCTGTACAAGAAGCCGCTCAGTACGAAAGCGAGGACAAGAAGCGCAGAGAAGAGGTTGACATCAGAAACGGTGCCGACCAAATGATTTATCAAACCGAAAAAACCGTAAACGAGTTCGGTGATAAATTAAGCGATGAGGAAAAGGGCAAGATTGAAACTGCCAAGGAGGCGCTTAAGGAAGCGCTGAAGGGCACCGATATCGAGGCTATTAAGGCTGCAAGTGAAGGACTTCAGAAGGAAATTTACGCAGTAAGCGAAAAGGTTTACAAGGCTGCCGCAGAAGCACAGCAGGCGGCTCAGGGCGGCGCTAATCCTCAGGGCGGTGCAGACAACAACGTATACGATGCAGACTTCTCTGACGTGGACGATAACAAATAAGGATTTAGGATTTAGGAATTAGGGGTTAGGGAACTAACCCCGAATTCTTGTAATAAAATTATGGATAAAACTCCCTATACCGAACTTAAAGTATGGCAAAAGTCAATGGATATGGTAGAAGAGGTATATCGTGTGACATTGAAAATTCCGGATTGCGAAAGATTTGGATTGATTCCTCAAATCAGACGAGCGGCTGTTTCTGTGCCGTCTAATATTGCAGAAGGATATGCAAGAATATCTACCAAAGAATATATAAACTTCTTGGCTATAGCAAGAGGATCCAATGCAGAAATTACTACGCAATTATTAATATGCAAAAGGCTTGGTTATTTATCAGATTCGGACATAGCGACAGTAATGCTACTGTTGGAAGAAATCGGTAAAATGATTAGCGCAATTATAAATAAATTAGGAACTAAAAAATTGTAAAGATATACCTTAAATCTTAATATGAAAAGGCTTTGGATTTTAGGAATTGGAATATAATCATGGCTTTTAGAAAGGCTAAAGGAATGTATCCCTAAATCCCAAATCCTAAATCCTAAATCCTAATTAAACTAGGAGCGAAAACAAGTGGCTGATAAGAGAGATTATTACGAGGTTTTGGGCGTTGACAAGGGTGTTAGCGACGATGAACTGAAAAAGGCCTACCGTAAGGCGGCAAAAAAATATCACCCCGACCTTCATCCCGGAGATGCCGAGGCGGAAAAGAATTTTAAAGAGGTAAACGAAGCCTATGAAATTCTTTCCGATAAAGAAAAAAGGGCGCGCTACGACCAATTCGGTCACGCAGGCGTAGACCCTAATTTCGGCGCGGGTCAGGGTGGCAATCCCTTTGGCGGCGGTTTTGGCGGCGGCTTTGGCGATTTCGGTGATTTGGGCGATATATTAGGCTCTATGTTTGGCGGTGGCTTTGGCGGCGGCAGACGTCGTGACCCAAATGCTCCCCGTCGCGGCGCCGATACTGCAACAAACGTTGTTATTTCCTTTGACGAAGCGGCAAAGGGCTGTAAAAAGAACATAAAGGTTACCCGAAACGAAGCCTGCGACGAATGCGGCGGAAGCGGTGCCGAAAAAGGTACTCAGGTTAAAACCTGTCCCAACTGTCACGGAAGCGGTCAGGTTGTAATGGGTCAGCGCACCCCCTTCGGAACAATTCAAACACAGCAGGTTTGTGAAAAATGCCGCGGTGCGGGTAAAACTATCGATAAGCCCTGCCGAAAGTGTGCGGGTAAGGGTAGAGTAAGAAACACCTTTGAAAAGCTTATCGACATTCCTGCAGGTATTGACGACGGTCAGAGTATGACCCTTCGCGGCGGCGGTGATGCAGGTTTTAACGGCGGCCCCGCAGGTGACCTTAACATTACCGTTTCGGTTCGTCCCCATCCTATTTTTGAGCGTGAGGGCTTTGACATTTTCTGCGAGGTGCCCATAACCTATGCTCAGGCTACCTTGGGCGGTGAAATTACGGTGCCCACCCTTGACGGTAAGGCAAAATTCAGTATTCACGAGGGCACACAGCCGGGAGATGAATTTAAGCTTCGCGGTAAGGGTATAAAGCGTCTTAACTATTCGGGCTACGGTGACGAATACGTAAAAATTATAGTAGAGGTGCCCCGTGACCTTAACAAGGAGCAACGGGCAAAGCTTTTGGAATTTGAAAAGTCCTTGACCGATTCCAACCATAAAAAGCGCAAAACCTTCTTTGATAAGGTTAAGGAGCTTTTTGGTGAATAAAAAATTTTTTGCTGAAAGCAGTAAGAAGCCGATACGGAAATTACCCGTATCGGCTTGTTTGTTGTGCAATGGCTTTTAAGAGTTATTACTAAAAGAGGGAGCAGATTTTTTGCGCGTAGTCGCTGGGGTCGTCGATGGGCATTCCTGCAATAAGCAACGCGCTTGCGTAAAGCACCTCTGCCATAGTTTTTGCCTTTTCCTTGTCGGTTTTAAAGGCTTCGCTTAAGGAGGTAAAGGCGTTATGGTCGGCATTTAATTCAAGCACACGTTCCGCCTTAACCTTTTCCTTATCCTCACCGGGAAGGGAAGCGAAGTATTTTTCCATTTCAAGGGTGATTCCGCCCTTTGCCGAAAGACAAACGG
This sequence comes from Clostridia bacterium, assembly GCA_017474125.1. Taxonomy (GTDB): domain Bacteria; phylum Bacillota; class Clostridia; order Oscillospirales; family Acutalibacteraceae; genus SIG607. The sequence goes on along the minus strand of JAFVIF010000044.1, from coordinate 44,820 downwards.
GGTGGGTTTTAAGCTTTTTGGAAATGATTACGTCGGCAATACCCAAGGCTTCCTTAACAAAGGTGAGAAGCTCCTTGTTTTCTTCGGCTGTTTCCTCTGCCTTTTTCTCCTCGTTTTCATCCAATAGGTCGGCCTTGTCGCTGTTTATGGAGCAGTAATCCTTGCCGTTTTCTTCCCTTAATACGTTCATAAGGAATTCGTCAACCTCGTCGGTAAGGCAAAGCATATCATAGCCCTTGGCGCGTACCAATTCTGCCTGAGGCAGGCTGTTTATTTTCTGCACCGTTTCGCCGCAGGCATAGTAAATATGCTTTTGCTCCTCGGGCATAGCTTTAAGGTATTCCTCAATGGTAATAAGCTTGCCTGTATTTCCCGAATGGAAAAGCAGTAAATCTTTAAGAGCGTCCTTATAAATACCGTATTGAGCAACGGCACCGTATTTGAGCTGAATACCAAAGGCACTCCAGAATTTTTCGTATTTTTCGCGGTCGTTGTTTAATGCCTTTTTAAGCTCGGAGTGAATTTTTTTGTCAATGTTTTTGGCTATGGTTTTAAGTCCTGCGTCCTGCTGAAGCATTTCACGGGATATGTTAAGGGATAAATCATCGCTTTCAACAACACCCTTTACGAAACGGAAATGCTCGGGAATTAAATCGGAGCATTTTTCCATAATCATAACGCCGCCTGAATACAATTTGAGTCCCTTTTCATATTCCTTGGTGTAGTAATCGTAAGGGGTTTTTGCAGGCACGTAAAGGAGCGCCTTATATGAAACAACACCCTCGGCATCAATGCTTACCGTCATAAGGGGGTCCTCAAAATCAAAGAAGGTGTCCTTGTAAAAACGGTTGAGCTCCTCCTCGGTTTGCTCAGCCTTGCTCTTTTTCCAAACGGGAACCATACTGTTAAGGGTTTCGGTTTCAATATAGGTAACGGTGGTTTTATTTTCACCCTCGCCCTCGTCCTTGGTCTTTTCTACGTCCATAATTATGGGATAGCGTATGTAATCGGAATAGGTTTTAACAAGGCTTTTAATACGGTATTCGGCAAGGAAATCGGAATACTTAATCTCGTCGGTATCGTCCTTTAAATGCATAATAATTTCGGTGCCCACGCTTTGCTTATCACATTCGCTGATGCTGTAGCCGTCGGCGCCGTTGCTTGTCCAGCAGTAGCCCTGAGTATCCTTATAGGAAAGGGTTTTAACCGTAAGGGTATCGCTGACCATAAAGGCGGAATAAAAGCCTACGCCAAACTGACCTATAATATTAACGGCGTCCTTTTCCTCGTCCTCGCTCATATTCTCCTTAAACTGCAACGAGCCGCTTTTGCAAATGGTGCCAAGGTTGTTTTCCAGCTCCTCTTTAGTCATACCGATACCGTTATCGGCTACGGTCAGGGTGCGGTTTTCCTTGTCAACCGAAATTTTAATTTTCAGTTCACCCATTTTACTCCTTGCGGCCTCATCGGTAAGAGCAAGATAGTGCAGCTTGTCCGAAGCATCGCTTGCGTTGGAAATTATTTCTCGTAAAAATATTTCCTTGTTGGTGTAAATAGAGTTAATCATAAGGTCGAGCAGTCGTTTGGACTCGGCCTTAAATTGCTTTTTTGCCATAAAATTACCTCTTTTTTTTAAGTGATAAATCTATTTTAGCATATTTTTGAAAAAATAAAAGACGTAATATTGTATTTTATATTGACAAAATGTTAACAATATGGTATTATAATGAAAAAGTGTTCCAAACGGTACAGTTTGCGAGGTGTATAATGGAGGACGCAAGAAAGGTGCTCAGCCAAACCTATCTGTTTAAAGGGGTAGGGGAAGCGGCAGAAAAAATAGAGCTTAAGGAGCCCGTATGCTTTGCGAAGGGCGAAACCATATACAGCGAAAATAAATTCCGCAGGTGTATAGGCGTAGTGCTTTCGGGTAGCGCAAAGGCGCTTTCGGTAGGCGGCGAGGGCGTGCTTTCCCACTTTAGCGAGGGAGGTATGTTCGGTGCGGCGGCGGTTTTCGGTGAAACAGAGGAATATATAAGCCGAATAGTGGCCGTAAAGCCCTGCACGGTGCAGTTTATTACCGAAGAGGCTCTGGGTAAATGCTTTAAAGCCTATCCCGAGCTGGCGGTAAACTATATAACCTTTTTGTCATCCCGTATACGCTTTTTAAACGAAAAGCTTTCTATTATGATGAGGGAGGGCGCCGAGGGCAGACTTTACGCCTTTCTTCTTAAAAACGGAGGGTACGAAGGCAAAATGACGGGCCTTGCAAACAGTCTTTGTATGGGAAGGACAACCCTTTACAGAGAGCTTGCCAATTTAGAACAGAAAAAATTAATTGTCCGTGAGGACGGAAGGATAAAGGTGATTTTATGAAAAGAATTATCAGCATTGTATTAACGCTTGTGCTCACGCTTGCTTGCCTTGCAAGCTGCACACCTGTGGAAATTGACCAACCCCTTAAGGGCACTAACGTAAATATGTACGTGCTTTCGGGCCCCACGGGTATCGGCGCCGCTAATCTTATTGCCTTGGCTAAGGACGGCAAAACCGCCAACACCTACACCTTTACGGTAGCGCAGAATAATAACGATATAGTTGCCGCCGTATCTAACGGTAGTGCCGATATTGCCGCCGTAGCAACCAATCAGGCTTCGGTGCTTTATAATAAAACAAAGGGTAACGTAACTGTTATTGCCGTAAATACAAGCAGTGTGCTTTATATGCTTGCAAACGGACAGGAAATAAAATCGGTAGCCGACTTAAAGGGCAAAACTATTTACACCCCCGGACAGGGTGCTAACCCCGAGTATATTCTCCGTTACGTTTTAAAGGGCAATAATATTGACCCCGACAAGGATGTGAAAATTGAATTCGTATCCGACGGTAACGAGCTTCCCACCGTTTGGGCAAAGGATAAGGATGCCGTAATTATGGCTCCCCAGCCCGTTGCAACCGTGCTTCCTACCAAGTATGAAAACGCTAAGGTAGTGCTTAATATGGGTGAGGAATGGTCGAAGATTTCCGATACCGATGCTCTGCTTATGGGTTGTGTTATTGTAAATAATAAGTTTTTAAGCGAAAACCCCAACGCCGTTAAGCTGTTCCTTACAGAGTATGAGGCTTCCATAAAAGCAGGCTTGGCTGACCCTGCCGCCACTGCGGTAATTTGCGAGGATAATAAAATTCTCCCCGTAAAGGCGCCTATAATTCAAAAGGCTATTCCTAATTGCGGGCTTACCTTTATAACCGGTGAAGAAATGAAAACAAAGCTTTCGGGCTATTTAAAGATTATGTTTGAGGCCAATCCTCAATCGGTAGGCGGCGCGCTTCCCGAGGAAGGCTTCTACTACGTAGCTAAATGATAAAATATAAAAGAATAATTAAAAAAATACTTATTGTTGCCTTTTGGCTTTTAGCGTGGCAGATTGCTTTTTCCCTTCTTAATAAAAATCTGCTTATTGCAATGCCTACACCCGTAACAACCGTACAGGCGTTTATCTCCTTGGCGGGGGAAAAGGAATTTTGGCTGTCGGCGGCGTATTCGCTTATAAGAATAGTATTAGGCTTCGGCTGTGCCGTAATAATAGGCACCGTTTTTGCCGTAGCCGCCAATAAATTTACCCTTATTTCGGCGGTGTTTTCTCCAATACTCCGTCTTATGCGAGCCGTTCCCGTAGCCGCTTTTATTATTCTTGTTTTCCTTTGGGTAAGCAAGGATTATATACCGCAGCTTATCGCCTTTCTTACGGTGCTTCCCATTATATGGCTCACCACCGAGCAGGCGCTGAGAGGTGTTGACAAGGGCCTTACCGAAATGGCGCGTGTAATGGGTCTTGGCGGCTTTAATACCTTCCGCTATATTGTTTTTCCCGCGGTTTTGCCTTCCTACAGTGCAAGCCTTATAACGGGACTCGGCTTTGCCTGGAAATCGGGAGTTGCCGCCGAGGTTATTTGCCGAAGCAGGGATTCTCTCGGTGATATGCTGGTTGTCAGCCAATCGTCGGTAGAGTATTCACGGGTGTTTGCAATTACGGCGGTAATAATAATTTTCAGTATTGCTTTAGAGGGTGCTTTAAAGCTTTTAATAGGAAAAGGGGTGGCAAAGTGATAAATTTTAACAACGTCACCTTTTCCTATAAGGCGAGCCGTAAGGAGGTGCTGAGTAACCTTTCCTTTAATATAAGGGAGGGTGAACACGTATGGCTTAACGGCCCTTCCGGCAAGGGTAAAACTACGGTGCTTCGCCTTATAGCGGGACTTGAAAAGCCGCGCCGAGGTGAGGTTAAGGTAAAAGAGGGCGCGGTGCTTTCGGTAGTTTTTCAGGAGGACAGGTTAATTCCCTTTGTTTGCGTGGAAAAGAATATTTCCCTTTTTTCATCCGAACATAAGGCAAGCCTCCTTTTGAGGGAATTGGGGCTTGAGAATTGCGGCGGAATGATGCCCGACGAGCTTTCGGGGGGAATGAAGCGAAGGGTTGCTCTGGCAAGAGCCTTAAGCAAGCCTTTTGACCTTCTTATTCTTGACGAGCCCCTGAACGGCCTTGATGCTGAAGCTGCTCAAAAAACCATAGAGGTAATAAAAAGGTATACCGAAAATAAAACCCTTGTTTTGATTTCTCACCAAAGAGACGAAGCAAAAAAGCTTTGCCAAAAAGAAATAGTAATAGAATAAAAAGAAATCCCAACGTACTAAAACGCACGTTGGGATTTTTTAATTATCTAAATAGTAAAGCAGTACCTTCGACATATATTCTTCATTGACGCAGAAATGCTCCGCCATGCTTTCAAGACTGTGACAGCCGTTTTTAATGGCGTTTTTTAAAGCGGTCTTGGGGACTAAGTGCTCCATCGCCCATTTTTCCGCCTTTAATTCCTGCTTTTTTCGGTATTCCTCATCGGTGTCCTCGGTGTAAAAGCCGCCGGTTGCAATATGCCCCATTTCGTGGGCTATTATTATACGCTCCTCACATTCTCTACCGAAAACGGCAGGGTCAACACCAATGTAACAGTTTTCCGCAATTTTTAGGGTGACCGCCTTGTTTTCGGGTAGTGAAAAGTCCATAATCCGTACACCCTTGGCTTCGGCAAGGGCATATAAATCCTTAAGCTCCATTTTCTCTGTCCTTAATGTATTGCGCGTAGCGCTTAATTTCTTCCCACATAGCATCGGTAACCTTGGCACCGCCGAAAAGGGCAACCTTTAATTCATCCTCACTCACCTTGGCGCTTTCGCCTTCTAAAAGATATTCAACGCTTACCGAAAAGTAAGCCGAAATTTTAGAGAGGGTAGAGGCCGAAAGAGATTTACTCCTTCCCATTTTATAGTCAGAAAGGGTTGCACGGGGTATGCCGCAGGCGCGACAAAGCTCGGTAACCGTTACCTTGTCCCTTTTGCATAAGGCTTCGATTCTACTGTAAACAGAATCCATTTTCATTCCACCTAACCGATAAATTTTCAAAAAATACCGCTGAGCACTTGACAATTACGGAATTCCGTAATATAATAGAACATGTGTTCGGGAATCCGTAAAATCATTATATTACAGATGCCGAGCTAAGTCAAGAATTTTTTTAAAAAATAGGAGGAACAAAAGCTTTGTATCATTGTTCGGCTTGTGGTAGGGAATTTTTGTACGCTAAGGTTTATTTTGAGCCGAGGCCGTTAGGTAGCGAAAGGCTGTTGCTTTGTCCCTATTGCGACAGTATGGATTTTCACGAGAAAAAGGGAGAATATTGCAGCTATTGCGGCCGCCGTGTGCCGCATCCCGGTGCAGGTTATTGCTCCGATAGCTGCCGAAGCGCGGGCGAAAAGCTGTATGCCCGTCAAAAAGAGCAGGAGGAAAAACGAAAAAACAGTCCGTTATATAAAGCGGTAGCCGAGGTTGACCGATATAATCTTATTCACGGCTGTACCTTAAGCTACGGTCAGTATTATGCCTTAAAGGGAGCAGGAATGCTATGATAAATCCCCTTGTTACCGAAAAAAGGGAGTATTTGGAGCTGTATGCTTTACAGCAGGCAAGAATTAACCGCTATCTTGCGCTGTCGGCGAAAAATGCTGATAAGAAGGATAAATATAAGGATAAATTAATGCAGGCTATGTGGGTAAGAGACGTTATAGAGGAGGATATTGAAAGCCTTACCGATAAAACCGAAAGCGAGGTGCTTGCTCAAAAGTACCTTTGCGGAAAAAGCTTAGAGGAAACCGCCGTTATGCTAAATTACAGCCGACGGCAGGTTGAAAGAATACATTTAAACGGCCTTGAAAATTTAAGGCCCTCCATAAAAAAGGAAAAGGGTGTGACACATTAAATGGAAAGAACCATACTTCATTGCGACCTTAATAATTTTTTTGCTTCGGTCAGCCTTTTATATAATCAAACACTTATGACCGAGCCGGTTGCAGTGGGGGGAAGCGTGGAAAACCGACACGGTATTATTCTTGCTAAAAACGAAATAGCCAAAAGGTTTGGGGTTAAAACCGCCGAGCCTATATGGAAGGCGAAGCAAAAATGCGCGGGCCTTTACGTGCTGCCGCCTCTTTACGATAAATACGAGGAATTTTCCTTAAAGGCGAGGGCAATTTACCACCGCTATACCGATATGGTGGAGCCCTTTGGTATGGATGAATGCTGGCTTGACGTTACGGGAAGCAGGCTTCTTTTCGGAAGCGGCGAGGAGATAGCCAAAAAAATAATGCGGGATATTAAAAACGAGCTCAACATAACCGCTTCGGTGGGGGTCAGCTTTAACAAGATTTTTGCAAAGCTGGGAAGTGATATGAAAAAGCCCGAGGGGCTGACAATAATAAGTAAGGAAAATTTTAAGGATAAAATTTATTCTCTGCCTGCCTCCGATTTGCTTTACGTTGGTAAAAGCACCGCCGAGTCGTTGGCGAGAAAAGGGGTTTTTACAATAGGGGATATAACCCTTTGTGATGAAAATATGCTATACAGAATGCTTGGTAAAAACGGGCTCAGTCTTAGGGCAAACGCAATGGGACTTGATAATTCTCCCGTTTGCACCCCAAAATCAACCGACCGACCTAAAAGCATCGGTCGAAGCCGTACCTTATCCTACGACCTAAAGGAGGAGGAAGAGGTATGGAGGGAGCTTCTTTTATATGCCGAGGAGCTTGGTGAAAGGCTTAGAGATTACAATATGTACGCAACGGGGGTTGCTCTTACGGTACGAAGCACCGATTTATCGGTTAAGGAGTATTCGGCGCGGCTTGACGGCGGCTCACAAACGGGAATTACCTTAGCGAGGGCGGCAATGGCCCTTTTTCGGGAGCACGGCGAATTGCCCTGCCGAAGCGTAGGGCTCAGAGCAGTGCGCTTAAAGGAGGGGCGGGGAAGCGTTCAGCTTGATATGTTCAGCCAAGTGGAGGAGGAAATGCGCCTTTGCGGTATAGAAGAAATTTTAAGCAGCATTTGTTCGCGCTTTGGAGAAAATGCCATAACGCGCGCCAGCCTTGTTGGTAAGGAAAAGGGATTTTCACCCGGCTTTTCCTTGCCGTCGCCGTAAATAAAAAAGCACCGACGCGTTGTGGCACCCTCCGTAAGGAAGGTGCCACAGTTATATTCGCCTATCGGCGAGTTATATTGCTTCGCAGTTATATTCGGCTACCGCCGAGTGATATTGCCTTCGGCAGTTTAAGGGCGAATAAAATATCACTGAAACTAAAAGTGTCAATTTTTATATAAAAAATGAATAAGGGAGAACACTTCTTTACGAAGTGTCTCCCGTTCGGTGCTTTTGCTTAATTTTGGGCTTTTTTGTTTTGGCGGAATTTTAGGTAGTCCTCTAAAATCATAGTGGCGGCTACGGCGTCGATTACCGCCTTTCTTTTTTTGCCGCGGGTGTCGGTGGCGTTAAGGGCGGTATGGGCCAATACGGTGGTAAAGCGCTCGTCGTACGTTTCCACCTCAATACCGCTTAAGGCGGCAACCCTTTGGGCAAGAGCCATACATTCCTCGGCGCTGTCACCAAGGGAGCCGTCGGTGCGGCGGGGAAGCCCTACCACAATAAGCTCGGCAGATAGCTTTTGAGCCTCGGCTGCTATTCTTTCTGCAAGCCTTTCGCCGTTATATTCGGTTATTACGGTTAAGGGGAAGGCAAAGCTTTCATTTTTGTCGCTATATGCTATTCCTGTACGCGCCTTGCCGCGGTCAACACTCATTATTATCATAATAAACCTCGTTGAATTTTTTCTTAATTGTACTATTTTTTCGGGTATTATTCAAGTGTTTTAATAAATGTATAAAAAAGTTAAAGCTTTAACAACTTTTTTGTTGCAACGCCATATGTTAGGTGGTATAATAACAAATGAGATAATGTAATGTGAGGTATTGCCCTCATTTTTAGGTTATATAAACAGGTGACGATGACCGAGAAGGCTTTTTTCGGTATGGTAAGGAGGCAAAAATTATGAAAAAAATACCTGTTTTTCGTTTTAAAAAGCTGCTTTCCGTATTGCTTGCGGCGGTGTTGCTTTTCAGCATGGTACCGTCCTTTGTATTTAACGCAAGCGCGGCAACAGCCTTCTTAAGAAAGGAAAGCGACCCCGCTACCCTTAATGACTGGAAGGCCTTTTTCGGCCCCAATGCCACCAACACCACTTGGGCAGGTGGCGTTTGGTCGGATAAATCGGTGTTTAAAACGGCTGAGGACTATATAGCCGCTACCGATGAGGTCGAAGGAAACGACTTTAAGCTTTCCATTGGTGAAAATAACTTCCTTGTAGCCCTTTCTGCTATTGCTTCCTCAAAGAGTATAGAGGGCTATTCGACCCTGCCTACAGATACCATTCTTGTACTCGACCTTTCGGGCAGTATGAACGTAAGCAGTGGCACCGACCCCTACGTTACTATGGTCAACTCGGCAAATTCCGCTATTGAAAGGCTTTTAAACCTTAACGCAAATAACCGCGTAGGTGTTGTTGCATATAGCGGTAATACTTCCTTTGGCGATTCCTCTACCTCTACCGCCAGCGTTATTTTACCCCTTGGCCGTTGGGAAAAGGGTATTGACGGCAATAATAACCGTGTTTACCTTGTTTCTTCCTGGCGTCAAAGCGGTAGTAACCGTTACGGTGTTAAGGTTGCAAGCGGTGTGACCGGAACAAAGGCCGAAGGCGTAACCGCTTCTTTCAGCACAAATAACAGTAAACGTGTTGAAGGCGGCACCTATACACAGAACGGTATATATAAGGCTCAGCAGATGTTTAACGAAGTGGCCGATATTACCGTTACCGATGGTGTTCAGGCAGGAACAAAGCGTACTCCCGTTATGGTACTTATGAGTGACGGCTGTCCTACTGCGGCTACTACTGATTATTCTAATATTGGTGAATCTAACTCCGGTGACGGCGGTGAGGACGAATACGGCAGTAACGGTATTTCCTTCTTAACCCAGTTAACCGCCGCTTGGGCAAGAGATAAAATAGAGGAAAAATATAAGGCAGAGCCCCTTGTTTATACCCTTGGACTTAACGTTGGCTCCAAGGAGCCCGCTTTAAGCCTTCTCGACCCCTCTAACAATACCTCGACCGATGCTTATTGGACTACCTTCAAGGCCTTGGAAAACAGTGCAACCAAGACCATGAACGTAAATATAAACAACAACGCTACCGAAAATAAAACCGTAACCTACCTTGCTCCCGTAAACGCTTCTCGCGGCTGGAGTGAGGATTACGTTACAAGGTATTTCCCTGCAAACAGCGCAAGCGATTTATCCGATGCCTTTGAGGATATCGTTGAGCAGATTATCATTCAGTCCCTTTATTACCCCACTATGGTTGAGTCTTCCATAGGCATTAACCACGACGGCTTCCTTGAATTTGACGATTACATCGGCAAAAATATGGAGGTTAAGGCTGTTAAGGGTATTCAACTCGGCACTACTCTTTATAGCGGTGCCACCCTTGCAAAAATGATTTATTCGGGCGGAATGGGCACCGAAGCCAATCCCACCGAGGCCGGCGACAACATGGTATGGGCGGTACAGTCCCGTATGGGTATAACCGACGTTACGGTTGCACGCAAGCTTATAAGCGATGCATATCAGCACGGTCAGCTCTATTACAGCGTTGACGAAAACGGACAAGAGGTTTACAGCAACTATATAGGCTGGTATGCCGATAAGGACGGTAAGTTTGTTGGCTTCTGGGACGGTGAGGATGCTTCCCTTAGCGCCGTACCCGACGAATTTAAAAATACCGCTGTGTTTGCCAATAAGTCCTACGGCTTTTACGATGCAGTGGGCGAGGGCCACAGAAAAACCGATATGATGTACGCTACCATTCTTGTGCGTACAACCCTTGACGGCAGTAAAACCACCGATGCTTCCGAAACGGGTGACACACGTGTAATCGGTAAGCTTCCCGCTTCACTTATTCCCCTTGTTGAATACGATATTAAGCTTAACGGAACCGATCCGTTAGACCCATCCTCCCTTACCATTAAGGGCGCTACTGCTCCCAGCCGTTTGCTTTTCGAGGTAGGACTCAGCAGTAAGATTGATTTGCTTGATATTGAAAATACCGCTCCCGACCCCTTAGTTAAGGATTCCGACGGAAATTACGTTTTCTACACCAATCAGTGGAATGATATAAGCGGTGCTGATTATGAATACAGCTATAATGAAAACAAAAATACCGTTTCGTATTTTGCACCCAGCGTAGAAAACGAGCGTTACTACTATAATGTAGATACCCCAATATATACCGATACAAACGGAACATTATATAAAGGCAGCTCCGCTCCCGTATATGATGCAAATAATATTCTTTATCACAGAAATCTTGTGTACAGAATAAACGGCTCGGGCGCAGTAGAGGCCATTTGGGAATATGAGCAGATTTCCGAGCACGTGCTTACCCACGTGGGTGACATTGCACGTAGAGAGGACGGCTCCTGGTATGTTGTTGCAGGCACCGTTCACCACTATTTTGGTGACTATGTAATACCTAAGGATTCTAACGTTACAGGTACTATAGGTTATTCCGATATGCCCTTCGTTCACGAGCCGGAGGCAGGTAAAATCGGACAGACAGGCTACCACATTGACTCCTTCCTCGGTAACAACGGCCTATTGGTTCTTAACCCCTACGAGGGTATTAAGGTAAGCAAAATTGCCGATGCTACCATAACCGATCGCGAGCAGTCATATGAATTTACCGTTTCTGCCGACCTTAATGCAAGCCTTACCCTTATTAAGGAAGATGCTCAGGGTGTAAGAACAGAATCGACAGTTGACTTTAACAATACCCTTAACGTTTCCATTAAGCACGGCGAAGCCTTCTACCTTGTAGGAAGCGCTCTTATAGGCAAGGACGTTAAGGTTAGCGAAAACACCGCAGGTAAGGATTACAAGGTATACAGCATTAACGGTGATGCCTCTTTAGAGGAAATTACCCTTGCCGTAGCCGCCTCTGACATTGCTTCGGCTGAATTTGTAAACACCGTACCTGCAACGGGCGATGTTGTAATAAGCAAAACCGTAGTAAGCGATATACCCTCTCACCTGAACGACAGCTTTACCTTTAAGGTTACCTTCGCTAACACAAGCGACAGCGAATATCCCGTTTCGTATTCTAACGGAATGGGAGATACCGTTGAATCTAACGGCACGGTTACCTTAAAGCACGGTGAATCGGTTACTATTAAGGACCTTCCCGAGGATGCCGTTGTAACGGTGGAGGAAATTGGTCTTGGCGGCGGCTTTACTGTTGACGGGGCGGTTAAAACCGCAACCGTAGACGCAGGAAAAACTGCATATATAAGCTTTACCAACACCTATGAAGCAGAGGAAACCGATCCTGCAAACCTTTCGGTAAGCATTCGCAAAAATCTTACCGATAACACCGGCGCCGCCGCAGATTGGAACGGTAGCTTTACCTTCCGTTTACAGCAGTGGGACGGCACCAAGTACGTTAACCTCGGTGACCCCGTAACCATTTCCTATTCTAAGGGCGGAGAAAACACCGTAGCAGTTGATTTGCTTAAAAATCAGGTTTATACCTCTGTTGGCAATTACTACTACCGCGTTATAGAAGAGGTTGACAGCGCCAACGTGGCCGCAGGTGTTATTTACGATACCGTACACGGTCGCTTCTACGTAAGCGTTGCCGACGACGGTAACGGAAAGCTTTATATTGAAAGCGTTAATTCCGTTTCCGAGGCTACCGTAAGCGGCAACACCGTGAACGTTGAGTTCAATAACGTCTACAACGTAACCGGCGCCGCCGAAGCGGTTATTGATATTAACAAGGTTGTTAAAAATATATACAACCAAACCGCAAATATCCTCCCCGCAGGCTTCAGCTTCTCTCTTTTTGAAGCAGATGATGATTATAATATTGTAAATAATACCCCCGTAGCGGCTTCTCCCGTAACAGCCGCCGCAGGTAAGGCCAGAATATCGGTTGTTTACGATGAGCTTACCGACGTAGGCACTCATTACTACGTTCTTAAGGAAAATTCGGGAACCATTGATAACGTTACCTATACCAATAAGGAATACTGCGTAGAAATAACCGTAGACGACGTTAACGGATACTATTCCATAGGCGTAAAGATTATGAACGAGGACAGAAGTGTTGTTGATACCGCTTCTGCTACCGCTTCCGCGGGTAACGTAATTGCCGTTGCCGAGGTAGAGGGCGCCGAGTTTGAGAACACCTTTACTCCTGAAAGTGTTGAGCTTGCTCCCAACCTTTCGGCTGTTAAGCACCTTGTGGGCAGAAATATAGTGGCAGATGAATTTACCTTTGCACTTTTCGAAACCGAAAGCGGCTTTGTTGTAAATGAAAACGCTACCGCCCTTCTTACTGCAAAGGCAGATGCAGACGGAGCTGTTACCTTCGACAAGCTTTCCTACCAAAAGGAAGGCGTATACTACTACGTTGTTAAAGAGGTTATCCCCGAAAACGCAGTTAATAATAAGCTTAACGGTGTAACCTACGATACAAAAGAATACCACGTAACCGTTACCGTAACGGGCGACAGCGTAACGGGTGCTCTTTCGGCCACTTCGGCAATAGCCTTAAACGGTGAGAGCGCTTCGGCTATGGTATTTGAAAATACCTACGTTACCGAGCCGATAAGTGCCGTAATTACGGGTGCAAAGCACCTTGCAGGCGGCATAAGAGTTCTTCAGGCAAGAGCCTTTGCCTTTGAGCTTTTGGAAAACGGAGCAGTTATCGACACCGTTTACAACAATACCCCCTACGACCATTATAATGCTGACTTTAGCTTTAACTTAAGCTATGATAAGGTAGGAGAGCATACCTATACCGTTAGAGAAAAGCACCCTGCAGGCATTGATGCATCGGGTAAGCTTAACGGCGTTGTATACGATAAGAATGAATACACCGTTAAGGTTAGCGTAACCGACGACGGCTTCGGTAAGCTTCAGGCAAGCGTTGATTACAGCGGACAGACCGTACAGTTTAATAACGCTTACTCGGTTACCCCCGTATCTGCAAAAATAGTAGGCAAAAAGAATCTTTTTGGCGACAGCATTTCTAAGTACGTTGAAGATAACGCCTTCTCCTTTGCCCTTTATTCGGCAAATGACCTTAATACTCCTTTACAAATAGTAAAGAATAACGACAAGGGCGAGTTTGAGTTTAGCCTTATTCCTCAGCTTACCTTTAATACGGTGGGCGGCTATCGCTTTGTGGTTAAGGAGCTTGTTCCTGCAGGCGCCAACCCCTTAATGGTATACGACAAAGCATATTTCGAGGTTGAAATTGACGTAACCGACAATCTTGCAGGCGCACTTGTTTACGACCTACGCTATATAAGGGTTGACGATGAAACCTCCAATGAAGTAAATATTATCTTTAATAACACCCTCAAGGTTGCTCCCATATCGGCACAAATTACGGGTGAAAAGAGCTATAATAAGACTCTTACCGACGGTATGTTCTCCTTCGAGCTTTATCAGGCGCTGCCCGATGCAAGCGGCAAGGTAAATGCCGTAGGCGAAGCAGTGCTTGAGGTAAGCAACGCAGGCGACGCCTTTACCTTTAAGGACGAGGCCGATACAGGCTACCTTACCTACGATAAAGCAGGGGACTACTACTACGTTGTTAAAGAGGTTGTTCCCGAGGGCGCTGACCAAAACGGCAAATATAACGGTGTTACCTATGATACCAAGGAACACGTTGTAAAGGTTACCGTTACCGAAAGTGTTGATACAAGCGGCAGAAGCATTCTTACCGCCGAGGTTGCTCCCGAAAACAGCAGCGGACTTATAATTGTTAACTCCTACGGAGTTGCACCCGTAAGCGTTACCGTTGACGGCAAAAAGAACCTTAACGGCGACAGCATTTCCAAGTACACGGGAGAAAAGGCCTTTGAGTTTAAGCTCTATAAGGAAGACGACCTTAATACGGTTATTGCCACCGCGAAGAATAACGAAAACGGCGAGTTTACCTTTAGCAACGTTGCCGCTCTTACCTTTAGTGCGGCAGGTGACTATAAGTTTATAGTTAAGGAGACCGTTCCCGATAATGCCGATCCCTTAATGGTATACGATACCGCATACTATGAAGTGCTTATTACCGTTACCGACGATTCAAACGGCAACCTTACCGCGGAGCAGGTATTTACCAAGGTTACCGACCAAAAGGCTGTTAAAACCGATATTCAGTTTAATAACCTTTATAAGCCTGCCGAAATCAAGGCGCAAATCAGCGGTGAAAAGAGCTATAACAAAGCCCTTAACGACGGTATGTTTACCTTCCTCCTTTATAAAGGAGAAAAGGATGCAAGCGGTGCAGTTAAGGCTGTAGGCAACGCTTTAATTGAGGTTAAGAACGTGGGCAAGAGCTTCACCTTTGAAAACAGCGAGCACTTAACCTTTAACCAAGCAGGCGAACACCTCTTTGTTGTAAAGGAAAAGCTGCCTGACGGTGTAGACGCTAACGGCAGACTTGACGGTATTACCTACGACAAGAACGAATATGCCGTAACAGTTACCGTTACCGAAGGCGTTGATACAAGCGGCAGAGCTGTTCTTAAGGCAGAGGTAGAGGCTGAAAGCGCCAACGGTATTATAGTTGTTAACAATTACACTACCGATAAAACCTCCTTTACCGTAAAGGGTAACAAGGAGCTTATTGGCAGAGACATCACCGATAAGGAATTTACCTTCCTGCTTTACGACGATAAGGGCGGTAAAATCGGCGAAGCCACCAACGATATAAACGGCAACTTCTCATTTGCTCCCATTAGCATTGAAAAGGCAGGTATTTATACCTACACCGTTAAGGAGGATACCTCTGAAAACGAGGAGGGTATGACATACGACCAAAGCGTTTATAAGGTAGAGCTTACCGTTACCGATAACGGCAAGGGCGAGCTGATTGTTTCTGATAAGTATTCTGTTGAAAACGAAGTGAAGACTGAAATTAAGTTTGTAAACGAATACGACGAGCCCTTTGATTCACCTGTAACAGGCGATACAAGTCATGTTGTTGTTTGGAGCGTTATTGCAGGAGTTGTTCTTTTGGGAATAATAATTCTGTTTGTGCTCAGTCGCAAAAAGTGTGACGGTGAAGAATAATTAAAAAGGACCCGCACGTGAAAACGTGCGGGTCTTTTATTGCCAAACTGTTAATTTAGAGCGTATTCTATTGACTATTTTGCCGCTTGGGACTAAAATGTAATATATAATATTATGAAAGAATGATGTTAGTGAGTGAAAAGAAGCCTCTGAACAAACGGCTTGTTACTTCTATAGTACTGCTTGTTTTGGGTAACGTTCTGTTTTTCTTTACCATTTGGCTGCTTAGAAAATACGACAGAATTTATCTCGATCAGGTTATATTTCAGCTTAAAGCTCCTGCGGTGGGTGCTAACCGCGACATCGCGGGCAGTGTCGTTATGCTTGTAGGGGTAGTGCCGCTTTTAGTTTCGGGTGTAGAAATTTTCCTTTATACTCTCCTTGGCGGATATATGAAAAAGCTAAAGGAAAAAAGCCAACGGTATATAAAGTACTGCGCTTCAAAAGCCTGCGAGTTTTTCAAAAAAACCGCTTTACCCGTTGCTCTTTCAACCCTGCTTGTTGCCAGCACTCTTTTTATTGCCAAATTAGAGGTGGTTGACTATATAAGCGTTTCCTCCACCGAATCTGATTTTATTAAGCAAAACTATGCCGACAGCAAAAGCGTTAACCTCACATTCCCAAAAACCAAGCGTAACCTCATTTATATTTTCCTTGAATCAATGGAGGCTACCTATGCCGACCCGTCGGTGGGGGGTAACGTAACCCATAACTTTATTCCTGAGCTTTATTCCTTAGCCGAGGATAATATTAATTTTTCACATAACAAAAAGGTGGGCGGTGCCCTTTCCTATGCGGGCACCACATGGACGTCGGCGGCTATGGTTGCTCAAACCTCGGGTCTGCTTATTAAGGTTCCCTTGGCAAGTCAGCCCTACGGCGGAGAGAATTCTTTTTTGCCGGGTGTAAATACTATTGGTGAAATATTAAAGGAAAACGGCTATAATCAAACCCTGTTAGTGGGAAGCGATGCCGATTTTGGCGGCAGAAAAACATATTTTTCCGAGCACGGCGATTATAAAATAGTGGATATTAATTCCTTAAAGGACGAGGGTCGATTACCTGAGGATTACCGTGAATGGTGGGGCTTTGAGGATAAAAAGCTGTTTGAGTTTGCTATGGAAGAGGTTACCGCGCTTGCCCAAAAGGGTGAGCCCTTCAACTTTACCATGCTTACCGCCGATACTCATTTCCCCGACGGCTACGTTTGTGAGGATTGTGAGGAAAACTACGACAACCAATATGCCAATGTGCTTTCCTGCTCATCAAGAAAGGTTTACGAGTTTGTAAGCTGGCTGAAGGAACAGCCCTTTTATGAGAACACCACCATTGTTATAAGCGGTGACCACCTTACTATGGACCCCGAATTTTTAAAGGAAGCAAACCAAAGCTATACCCGTACCGTTTATAACTGCTTTATTAATTCGGCGGTAATGCCTAAGCAGGCTAAAAACCGACTTTTCGGCACCTTTGATATGTTCCCCACAACCCTTGCGGCTATGGGTGTAAAAATCGAAGGCGAAAAGCTTGGAATGGGTGTTAATTTGTTTTCCGATATGCCAACCCTTACCGAGCAATACGGCTTTGAGCTTTTAGAGGGCGAATTGCAAAAGAAATCTCTTTTTTATAACGAGCAAATTCTTGAAATGGAAAGCCCTGAAATTATTTTTTAGGAGTAAATTATGAGTTCTGATAACCATAAAAAAAGCGAAACACTGCGACAGCGCGACAAGGCAAGAAAGGATTTTCTTGAACTTAAGCGTATGCAGCAGGAAAATGAAAACAACAATACCGAGCACGTTGCCTACAGCGGCGAAATAAAGCCCGTAACCTTTGGTGAAAAGGTTAGCCATTTCTTTTATTACCACTCTGTTGCGGTTGTTTTAGTAATAGTCGCTATAGCTATAGTTGCTTTTGTTACGGTAAGCTGTTTAAACAGGGTAGCACCCGATTTGAAAATAGTTGTTTACGATAACCGAATACTTGCCGATATGTACGTTGGGAATATAGAAGAGTATTTCGAAAAAATTTGTCCCGATTATAACGGTGACGGAAAGGTTTGCGTTTCGGTTATTAATTGCACCTATGAAACGGGAGTATCCACGGCGCAGTATCAAAATACCATTATGCAGCGGCTTCAGGGTATTGTGGTAACCGATACCACCTGTATGCTTGTTATAACAAGCGAAAAGGGGTACGACTATTTTACAAATTATATTAACGGTATGGTGCTTACCTCTCCCTTGCCGTTGCCGCAATCTTATTACAGCGAGTGTGCAACCGATAAGGATTTACCCATACCAGACGGTATGACTGTTTATTGCCGAGATATAAGCGAAACTCTTATGAGCGGCAACAAGGAAGCGCAGGCCGCCGTTAAAAACGGTTTGGACTTTATATCCTTGCTAAAAGAAGTGAAGTAAGGTTTTTTGTAGGGGATTGTTATGAAAAAAAGGACGCGAAAACAAAAAATATTAAGGCGCAATATATTTTTGTGCATTACTGCGGTTTTACTTATAATCATTGTTGCCTTGGCAGGCTGCGGCATTGATAAGCTTATTGATATGGGTGGCGGAAAAACCCTTGACACAGGCTCAAAGGATGATACGCCGTCACTACCAGAGGAGCCCTACGTGGTAAGCAGTGCAACGGTGGTTAATACAGGTGATATACTTATTCATTCGCCTTTACTTACAGCCGCAAAGGAGGGTGACGATTATAATTTTTCACCCTTGTTCCGAGAGGTTTCATCCTACTTTAACAACGCTGACCTTGCCATTGCTAATTTAGAGGTAACCTTGGGCGGCAGGGAAGCGGGAAATTACAGAGGCTATCCTGCCTTTAACACTCCCGACAGCCTTATTGATTATATTAAGGCATCGGGTGTAGATATGCTTCTTACCTCCAATAATCATTGCTACGATACGGGGCTTAACGGTTTAAAGCGTACCGCAAGGGTGTTAAGAGAAAAAAATATGCCCTTTATAGGCACGCGTGAGGATACGACCTCCAAGCTTTATACGGTAAAGGAGGTAGACGGTGTAAAAATCGGTATGGCCTGCTACACCTATGAAAACGTTTCTCAGGGTGAGGGCACTAAATCAATAAACGGCAGAGCTGTAAGGGGCGAGGGCGTTGACCTTATTGCTTCCTTTAATTACGACGATTTAAACAGCTTTTATAACGAAGTGCAGTCTGTTATTTCCGATATGAAGCAAAACGGCGCCGAGGCTATAGTTTTCTATATGCATTGGGGCAACGAGTATCAAATTCGCCAAAACCGCTGGCAGGAGCAAATAGCCCAAAAGCTTTGCGATTTGGGTGTTGACGTTATTGTAGGCGGTCACCCTCACGTTATTCAGCCTATTGATTTGCTTACCTCCGCCGACGGCACCCATAAAACGGTATGCCTTTATTCTATGGGTAATGCCGTTTCCAATCAGCGACTTAATCAGCTATACGAGGATTGCCCCACGGGTCACACCGAGGACGGAATGCTCTTTTACTATACCTTTGATAAGTACAGCGACGGCAAGGTTGTGCTCAGCGGTGTAGATATTATCCCTGCGTGGGTTGATAAAACGGGCTACGGCAGTAATGCAGAATACGTGCTTTACGCATTGCCCGACGAAAATGCCTTTTATAATCAGGGGCTTAGCGCCTCTACAGGCAAAAAATCCTTTGAGCGCACCAAAAAAATTGTAGCCGAGGGACTGACAAAATGTCAGGAATACTTAGGCTGTGAGGTTCGCTTTAAAACCGACAACGGCTTAAATAGCGCAGAATAATAAAATAAGGGGCTGTCTCACTTCTTTAGTGAGACAGCCCCTTTTCACTTTTTAGTGTTTGCTTAAAGGGTTACCTTTATAAATTTCTTTTTGCCCTTTTGGATAAGAAGGCCTGCCTTAAGCTGTTCTTCGGTATAGAAGGTAGCGGGAACGGTAACCTTTTCTTCGTTTACGCTGACACCGCCCTGAGTAACAAGAGTTCTTGCTTCGCTCTTAGAAGCGCAAAGACCGCTTTTTACCATAATATCAAGTATACCTATACCGTTTTCGCCTAAATCGTCGGCTGAAAGGGTAACCGAGGGGATATCGGCAGAATCCTTACCGCCTGCAAACATATTTTTAGCGGCGTTAAGCGCCTTTTCGGCCTCCTCCTCGCCGTGTACCATTTTGGTAAGCTCGTAGGCTAAAATTTCCTTGGCCTTATTTAATTCGCTGCCTTCCCACTTGTCCATTTCATCAATCTGCTCTAAGGGCAGGAAGGTGAGCATACGGATGCATTTAAGAACGTCGGCATCGTCAACATTTCTCCAATACTGGAAGAAGTCGTAGGGAGAGGTTTTGTTGGGGTCGAGCCAAACGGCATTGCCGGCGGTTTTGCCCATTTTTTTGCCCTGAGAGTCGGTGAGCAGGGTAATGGTCATAGCGTGAGCATCCTTGCCCAGCTTTTTTCTGATAAGCTCGGTACCGCCAAGCATATTACTCCATTGGTCGTCACCGCCGAACTGCATATTACAGCCGTAGTGCTGGAAAAGGTAGTAGAAGTCGTAGCTCTGCATAATCATATAGTTAAACTCTAAGAAGGAAAGACCCTTTTCCATTCTCTGCTTGTAGCATTCTGCTCTGAGCATATTGTTAACCGAGAAGCAGGCACCAACCTCTCTGAGTAAATCAACGTAGTTAAGGCTTAAAAGCCATTCTGCGTTGTTAACCATTTTTGCCTTGCCCTCGCCAAATTCAATAAAACGCTCCATTTGACGCTTAAAGCATTCGGCATTATGGTCAATATCCTCTTTGGTAAGCATTTTTCTCATATCGGTTCTGCCCGAGGGGTCACCGATCATGGTAGTGCCGCCGCCGATAAGGGCTACGGGCTTGTTACCTGCCATTTGTAAACGCTTCATAAGGGTAAGCGCCATAAAGTGACCTGCAGTAAGGCTGTCAGCGGTACAGTCAAAGCCAATATAAAAGGTTGCCTTTCCGCTGTTTATCATTGTTCTGATTTCGTCCTCGTTGGTTACCTGAGCAATAAGGCCGCGGGCAACCAGTTCTTCATAAATTCCCATTTCGTTTCCTCCAAAAAATAAAAAATCCTCTGTCAAAAAAGCTTGACAGAGGGCGAAATTACGCGGTACCACCTCTATTTATACGCTTTTCGCAAAGCGTACCTCGGTGTGTCGTTGACACTATGCTTTAACGGGCATTAAGCGGCATAAAGCGGCTGTTCGAACTGTATTCACAAAGACCCTTTACGACCCCTCGCACCAAACGGGGCTTCTCTTTATAAAGGAAAAATTGCTACTTGTTTTCGGTCATAGCCTTTAATATCTTAAAAAATTATATATTATTTTATCTTTTTTGTCAACCACCTTGTTGAAGTGAACAAAAAAATGTGATACAATTTAATAGATTGAAAGGAAGTTTTGCAATGTTTAAGCGTTTCATTGAATATTATAAGCCTCATAAAAGGCTCTTTTTCGCCGATATGACGGCATCCCTTTTCATTTCGGTAATAGGGCTTGTTTATCCTATTATTACCAATCTAATGTTAAACGTGCTTATTCCCAATAAAAGGTATAAGCTTATTATTGCCGCAGGCGCAGGAGTGCTTTTCCTTTACGTTATACGTATGCTGCTTCGTTATTTCGTGCAGTATTACGGACACCTTATAGGTACCCGTATGCAGGCGCAAATGCGTACCGATATGTTTACCCATCTGCAAAAGCTTCCCTTTACCTATTACGACAATACCGAAACGGGACATATTGTTTCCCGTATGACCAACGACCTTTTCGACGTTGCCGAGCTTGCCCACCACGGCCCCGAGAATATTATAATAAGCTCCCTTACGGTAATAGGCTCCTTTATTTATCTTTCTACCATAAATTTGCCCTTAACCCTTATTATTTTTGCCTGCGTGCCTGTGCTTTTGTTTGTTTCAATGCATCTTCGTAAAAAAATGAAGGATGCCTTTGCCGAGCGCAGAGTAACCACCTCGGGCATTAATGCCGCCACCGAAAGCAGTATAACGGGTATTCGCGTTACCAAAGCCTTTGTAGGCGGCGAAAAGGAAATGGAAAAGTTTCAGAAAAACAACAACCTTTTCGTAGGCGCCTGCCATAAGGCCTATAAGGCAATGGCGCAGTTCCATTCCTCCTCTACCTTTATAACCGACGTGTTTAACGTAATTATTATAATTGCGGGTGGTCTTTATCTTTATGCAGGTAAAATTGACTTTGGCGATTATTCCACCTTTATTGTTTCGGTTAATATTTTCATTAACCCCGTAACCCAGCTTATCGGCTTTATGGAGCAATACCAAAACGGTGTTTCGGGCTTTGCAAGGTTTATTGAAATTATGGACGAGGAGCCCGAAGCGGATAAGCAGGGCGCTGTTGATATAGGCACAGCCGAGGGTGAAATAGAATTTAAAAACGTTTCCTTTTCCTACGGCACCGAGGACGGCGAGGTACTTGATAGCGTATCTCTTCGTATAAGGAAGGGTGAAAAGCTTGCACTTGTAGGCCATTCGGGAGGCGGCAAAACCACCATTTGTCACCTTATTCCCCGTTTTTACAGCCTGAGTGAGGGCGAAATTTTATTGGACGGCAAAAATATAAACGATATTACCCTTAATTCTCTTCGCAGTAATATCGGTATCGTTCAGCAGGACGTTTTTCTCTTTGCGGGTACAATCAGGGATAATATTATGTACGGAAGGTTAGATGCTACCGAGGAGGAAATGATAGCCGCCGCAAAAAGTGCCAATATTCACGATTTTGTTATGACCCTTGAAAAGGGGTACGATACCGAAATCGGTGAACGGGGTGTTCGTCTGTCGGGAGGACAAAAGCAAAGAATAAGCATTGCTCGCGTTTTCCTTAAAAACCCTGCCGTGCTTATTTTGGACGAGGCCACGAGCGCTCTTGACAACACCACCGAAATACTTATTCAAGGCGCTTTAGACGAGCTTTGCAAGGGAAGAACAACAATAGTGGTTGCTCACCGCTTATCCACAATACGTACTGCCGACACCATAGCCGTAATTGACAACGGCAGGGTGTGTGCAAAGGGCAGCCATAATGAGCTTATGCAGCAGGAGGGAATATATAAAGACCTGTATTCTCTCCAGTTCAGAGCAAATGATTTTAACTGATATTGAGGTGAAGGTGTATGAAAATTACCGACGTTATAAGTAAGGGTGTGCCGTCGCTTTCCTTTGAGGTTTTTCCTCCTAAAAGTGAAACGAGCTTTGAAAACGTGAAAGCGGCCACCGAGGAAATTGCCAAGCTGTGCCCCTCCTTTATGAGCGTTACCTACGGGGCAGGGGGCGGAACAAGTAAATATACCCTTGATATTGCCAAGAATATTAAAAACCTTTACGGGGTGCCTACTCTGGAGCATCTTACCTGCGTTTCCTCTAAAAGGGAAACCGTAAAGGAGCGTATTGCCGAAATTAAGGCGGCAGGTATTGAAAACGTTATGGCGCTTCGCGGCGATATCCCCGAAAACGGGAGCTTTGATATTAGAAAAAGCGACTATAAGCACGCCATTGACCTTGTTTACGAATTAAAGCAGGCAAACCCCGATTTTTGTATAGGGGGCGCCTGTTATCCCGAGGTGCATCCCGAAAGCGCAACCCAAGGGGAAGACATTAAATACTTAAAAGAAAAGGTAGAGGCGGGCTGTGACTTTTTAACCACCCAAATGTTTTTCGACAACAACCTTTTATATAACTTCCTTTATAAAATAAGGGAGGCGGGTATTACCGTACCGGTTATACCGGGCGTTATGCCCATAACCAATGCAAATCAGGTTGACCGCGCAATAAAGCTGTCGGGTTCCTTTATGCCTCAGCGCTTTAAAAGCTTGGTGGATAGGTTCTCAAACGACCCCGACGCTATGAAGCAGGCGGGCATTATTTATGCTACCGACCAAATAATCGCCCTTTTTGCCAACGGAATAACCAACGTTCACGTTTATTCTATGAATAAGCCCGACGTTGCCGAAAAAATACAAAGTAATTTATCAAGTATTTTGAAAAAATGATGAACACAGTAGTTGTAAAAACCTTTTCACAGCCGCAATTCAGCAATAGTGAAATACTGCGCTACGCAGGCGCAAAAGCGCCCTACGGCGAAATTTCCGCGTTAATTGAGCAGTGTAAGGAGGAGGCGGAAGGGCTTCTTTCCTATAAGGCCTGCTATATAATTCTTGACCTTAATATAACGGGAAGCGTTTGCGATTTTACTTTGTTTAAGGTTGCTTCAAAAAGCCTTGCTTCGGCGCTTTCCGGCTGTAAAAAAGCGGTGATTTTTGCCGCAAGCATAGGAATAGGCCTTGACCGACTTATTTTAAAATATTCTAATATGGCCCAAACCCGCGCTTTACTCCTTGACGCAATAGGAAACGAGCGGGTTGAAGCGCTTTGTAATACCCTTTGTGCCGAAATAGAAAAGGAAACGAGGTTTACCTTAACAAAACGCTTTTCGGCCGGCTACGGCGATTTGCCCGTTGATACTCAGCGGGATATTTTCGCTTTGCTTGACTGTCCGCGCAAAATCGGCGTAACCCTTAATAACAGTCTGCTTATGTCACCCTCAAAATCGGTTACCGCCTTTGTGGGATTAAAAGAAAAGGAGTAGTTTTCCTTATGAGTTTTAAAGAGCTTTTAAATAACGGCACCGTTTATTTTGACGGTGGTATGGGTACACTTTTACAAAAACGGGGACTTCTTCCGGGAGAGTGCCCCGAAAGGTGGAATATTACCCATAAAAACGATGTTATTGCCATTCACAAGGCATATTATGATGCAGGCAGTAACGTTGTTACAACCAACACCTTCGGCGCAAATATTTTAAAATTCAGCCAAAATGAGCTAAGCCAAATTATAAAGGCGGCAATAGAAAATGCCGACACCGCCCGAAAGCAAAGCGAGAATAAGGGCGAAAAGCTTATCGCTCTTGATATAGGCCCTACGGGAAGGCTGTTAAAGCCCCTTGGCGATTTGGATTTTGAAAAAGCGGTGGAGATTTTTAAAGCCACCGCCGTCTTAGGCGAAAAATACGGCGCCGACCTTATCGTTATTGAAACAATGAACGATTCCTACGAAACAAAGGCGGCCCTGCTTGCCGTTAAGGAAAGCACCGATTTGCCCGTAGTGGTAACCAATGCCTACGGCGAGGACGGTAAGCTGATGACGGGGGCTTCCCCTGCGGCAATGGTGGCCTTAATTGAGAGTATGGGTGCCGATGCCTTGGGTGCTAACTGTTCTTTAGGCCCAAAGCAGCTAAAGGGTGTAGTTAATGAGCTTTTAAAATATTCCTCTATCCCCGTAATGCTTCAGCCCAACGCAGGGCTTCCCGTTATAAAAAACGGCCAAACCCTTTTTGACGTTACCAAGGATGAATTCGCAGGAGCAATGAAGGAATATATTAGCCTTGGTGTGCGAATAGCAGGCGGCTGTTGCGGTACAACCCCCGAATATATAAAGGAGGTTGTGGACAAAACCGCCCAAATTAAGCCTAAAAAAACCGAAAAAAAGAATTATACCTTTATATCCTCCTATACCCACGCGGTATTTTTCGGTGATAAGCCGCTGCTTATCGGCGAGCGCATTAATCCTACGGGTAAAAAGCTGTTTAAGGAAGCCCTTAAAAATAATGATATTAACTATATTTTAAACGAGGGCGTTAATCAGCAGGAAAAGGGCGCGCATATTCTTGACGTAAACGTGGGACTTCCCGAAATTGATGAAAAGGAAATGCTTTGCTCTGCCGTAACGGCTTTGCAGGCGGTAACGAATTTACCCCTGCAGCTTGATTCAAGCGACCCTGCCGCATTGGAAGCGGCCCTTCGCCTTTATAACGGTAAGCCTCTTATTAATTCGGTTAACGGTAAAAAGGAAAGTATGGAGGCTATATTCCCCCTTGCCAAAAAATACGGCGGCGCAATTATTGCTTTAACCCTTGATGAAAAGGGTATTCCCGAAACGGCAGAGGGCAGAGTAGATATAGCAAAGCGCATTTTAAAAACCGCCGAGGAATACGGCATTGATAAAAGGGATATTATCTTCGATACCCTTGCTCTGACCATTAGCGCCGACAAAAATGCCGCTCTTGCTACCCTTGAAGCCTTAAGCGTTATTAAAAGCACCTTAGGCTGTCACACCTCTTTAGGAGTTTCCAACGTTTCCTTCGGGCTCCCTTGCCGCGAGGTAATAAACAGCACCTTTTTTGCTCTTGCCCTGCAAAAGGGCCTGTCGGCGGCAATTATGAACCCCTATTCGTGGGAAATGATGAAAACCTATTATGCCTTTAACGCTTTATGCGGAAAGGATGAAAACTGCGAAAGCTATATTGAAGCGGCCAAGGCTTTTACGGAAGCTGCTTTGGTAACAGAGAATAGGGAAAAGACCGCCGAGGAATTCGCAAGTGAATTGCAAAAGGCAATAATTAAGGGCTTTAAGGATAAAGCGGGACTTATTACCGCCGAGCTTTTAAAAACAGAAGCTCCCTTAGAGGTAGTAAACGGAGAAATTATCCCTGCCTTAAATACGGTGGGCAAGGATTACGAGAATAAAAAGGCGTATCTGCCCCAGCTTTTAATGAGCGCCGAGGCCGCTCAAAGCGCCTTTAACGTAATTAAGTCGAATATGGAAACGGACGACAAAAACGAAAAGGCAACCTTTGTTATTGCTACCGTAAAGGGTGATATACACGATATCGGCAAAAATATAGTTAAGCTGTTGCTTTCGAATTACGGCTTTAAAGTAATCGACTTAGGCAAAGACGTTGACCCTTATATTATAGTAAATAAGGTAATAGAAACCAAGGCGCCCCTTTTGGGACTCAGCGCTCTTATGACCACCACCGTACCTGCAATGGAGGAAACGGTTGCCCTTGTAAAGGCAAAAGCACCTTTTTGCAGAGTTATAGTAGGCGGCGCTGTTCTGACTAAAGAATACGCCGATAAAATGGGCGCCCATAAATACGCAAAAGACGCTATGGAAACGGTGCGCTACGCTGAAAGCGTAATATAAAACAGGTGCCCTTTAAAAAAGGGCGCCTGTTTTGTTTTTTCTGTAGCTTATGGGTGTATAACCCGTGTGTTTTTTAAAAATCTTTGAAAAATATGCAGTGTCGTAAAAATTAAGCCTTTCACAAACCTGTGTAACGTTTAGGTCGGAGGATTCAAAAAGAAATTTTGCCTTTTCTATTTTAATCTTCATTTTGTATTCATTTGGTGACGTACCGTAGGTTTCCTTAAACTGCCGTCTTAAACCGCTTTCGCTTATCATACAAATTTCCGCAATTTTACTGATAGAATAATCATTTTCGCTTTCTATCAGTTTTTTTGCTTCTCTTATACACTCTTTTTCGGGCTTTATTCCCGCTATATCTTTAACTATATGGTCAAGAAGCTTATAAAAAGTGCTTTTTATTAAAAATTCACTATCTCCATTTCTTGCTAAATTTATAAGCTGTTCAAAATATTTTTCATATTTTTCATCAGCATTACTAAATAGTTTCATAGGAATAGGACAGTCAAGGTCAGGACTCGAAAAATTCAAACTATAACTTGAGGCGTAATCTATTTGTGTTTTATAACGGGAATAGAGCGGCAGAAAAAGCAAATCACCCTTTACCGCTTCAATTACTTCGTTTTCGGTATGTATTATAAATTTTCCTTTGGTTATCAGCGCAAATCCGTGTTTTATACGGGGCTTTTCAAAATTATTTATCACGGTGTTTGTCCAAGAAAACAGTCCGATATTTAAAACGTTATAATCGCCAAACGGAAAAATCATATTATCCCCTCCGACTAAAGTTTAATACATTTTAGCGAAAAATACAATAAATTTATTGAAAAATATCTTTAATTAGTTGTATTGGTGTGACATAATTGTGTTGAAAAATACAAAAGGGGCGATTACTTTGAAAACGTGTATTAAAAATATCAACGGCACCAATCGAATTTTAGTTGACGGAAAACCTATCGACAGCCTTGCCTTTAAATCCTTCAGACCTACTGTTAATAACGTAGGCGATTTCTACAAGGCCGGTGTAAGAATTTTTCATCCCTACTGTACCGGTTTGAGGTCGGGAATACAAATGCCTTATTCTCTTTACGGTGAGCTCTGGTTTGGCGATAACGATTATCGTTTTGAGGGACTGGACAAACAAATGGAAATGTTTTTATCTGTGGCTCCCGATGCATATTTTATAGTAAATCTGCAGTTAGACACGAGACAATGGTGGCTGGATGAAAATCCCGGCAACGTCAATTCTTTTACACATCTTTCTCAGATTTCTGCAAATGAAAAATGGCGTGAAGATACCAGAAACTATATAAGAGCGTTTATAGAATATGCCGAAAATAAATACGGTGACAGAATTTTAGGATATTGGCTGCTGGCAGGTTATACTACCGAATGGTTTAGCTTTGGTGACAAGGAAGAAAGCCATCCCGTAAAGCTCAAGGCATTCAGAGAATATATGGGTGATGAAAATATTGAAATCCCCACCGAAGAGCAGCGTAATAAACCTGCAAATCAAATCTTTTTAGACCCCAAAGAGGATGAAACTCTCATAAAATACCGTCGTTTCAGCAATGAGCTCAATGCCGACGTGGCACTTGATTTTTGCAAAACCGCAAAGGAACAACTTAACTATTCGAAACTTATCGGTTTGAGCTTTGGCTATATATTGGAGCTTGGCAATGCTTTATGGCAATGGGGACATTTGGAATTGGATAAAGTAAATCAAAGCCCGTACGTAGATATGATCGGCACTCCGACCTCGTACAAGTTCAGAAATTATGATGACGGAACTGCATATATGCTTTTGAGCGAAAGTGTTACAGGTAACCATAAAATGCATTTTGCGTCCTTTGACAATCTTACGTTTTTAACTCCAACAGCTTTGAGCAATCCACGCAGACTGTGTGACGACCCCGAAACAACCGAAGCTTTTAAACTTTTGGTAGAAAAATTTGGCAGAAAAGACCTTTTAAACACCCGTGAAAAAACCATTCACGGAATGAGACGTGAAATGATGGCCAGATTATATAGACAGGGCGGTACCTGGTGGTTTGATATGCTGGAAGGCTGGTACTATGACGAGGGTCTTATGGCAGAGGTAAAGCATCTGGTAGAGTGTTCAAAAAGTGTGGTGGAAAAGCCCTGTACTTCTGCTGCCGAAATTTGTGTGTTCGTAGGCAAGGAGCCTTTATATTACGTTAATCCCAAAAGCAGTATTCATATTGAAACCGTTTGTCAACAGCGCGGTGCTTTGAGCCGGATAGGTGCACCGTATGAGCTTCGTTCACTGTCCGAAATGGAAAAGGTGGATAAAAATAAATATAAGCTGTTTATTTTCCTCAATGCGTTTTCTTTATCCGAAAAAGAAAGAAAATATATCAATGAAACGCTGAAAGGGGAAGGAAGAAGCCTGTTATTCGTAGGATATCCCGATTATATCAATGCAGAGGGTAAAGATATCGAGAGAACTTCGGCACTGCTTGAGATGAATTGCAACGTCCTTGAAAAGGACGAAGTAAATATCAGAGGATTAGACCTGAATTACGGCTATGAAACACCTAAAAATCCCACCTTCTACGTAGAAGAAGGCTCTGCACGAGTTTTGGGAAGATTTGCAGACAGCAGAAAATGCGGTCTTGCGGTGAAAGAAAAAGAAGATTATAAGATTTTCTACAGCAGTTTAGGAAATATTCACAACGGTATTTTCCGCGAAATAGCAAAAATGGCGGGCGTACATATTTACTGTGAAAACGGTGTGTTTACTTATATAAACTCTACCTTTGCGGGTGTTTATAATACCGGCGCGGAGGAAACCGTAATTACGCTTAAAACCGACGGCAAATACAGAGAGCTTTTCAGCGGTAAAATCTACGAAACAAAAGATAAAAAAATAACTCTCCCCACCGGAGAGTGCCCTGCACAAATGCTTATATTAGAGTAATTATATGAAAGATAAATTTTATACAGCAAAGATTAAAAGTGATGATTTTTTGAAAAACGAAAGGGAGTATATGCTCGGTTTTGTGGAAGCGGAACAAATTTTACAATAGACAGAATTAAAATTAAGACAGTGGTTTAACCACTGTCTTAATTTTAGCATTTTTTAATAAGCCTTATGTAAAATTCCACCGAGCGGTATATACAGTCAAGGCGAATTTTTTCGTTATTGCCGTGAATGGAAGCCCGTTCTTCGCTTGTTAAATCCATAGAGGAAAAGCGGTAAACGTGATTACAAAAGCCGTTATAATGGCGGCTGTCGGAGCATTGCACCATAAGGTAGGGGGAAACTATACAGCCCTTCCAGGTAGAAGCAACTGCCGAAGCTATTTTTTCCCATTCGGTACAATTAGTTTCGGAAATAGAGCTTGGCTCAACACCGTAAAGCCTTTCGATTTGAATTTTTTCGTCCTTTACCGTTTTCTTAAGATAGGAAAGTGCGCTTTGGTTAGAATCCTCGGGATTAAGGCGCATATTTGAGATTACGGAAGCGCTGGGAGGAATAACGTTGGGAGCCTCACTGCCCTTGCTTTGAGTAAAGGCAACGGTTGTACGCAAAAGGGCGTTCATTTCGCCGCCGCCCTTTTTGGCTATAAGGTCAAGCACACCGCTAAAAAGCCAAAGATTGGCAAAAATCATACGGTAAAGGAAATTGCTGTGTCTACCTAAGGTATCGAACATTTCCCTTACGGGCTTTGTAAGGTGCATTTTAAATGGGTTGTCTTCAAGTCTTACACAGGCTCTGCTAAGCCTTACAATAGGTGTATTCGGTTTGGGCGCAGAAGCGTGTCCGCCGCCTGACAGCGCTGTATAGCGCACGTTCATCATACCCTTTTCTGCAATGCCTATAAGACCGCAGGCGCCCTTAACACCGGGGAAAACGTTTTCAACCACTGCACCGCCCTCGTCAACCACCATAGCGGGGTGGATACCGTTTTCCTTAAAGTATTCGACAATTCTGACAGCGCCATCGCCGTTAACCTCTTCACCGCCCGAAAAGGCAAAGTAAATATCGTTTTCGGGAATAAAGCCTGCGCCTATAAGCTCCTCGGCGGCACAAAGAGCTGAGTTTAAGGTAACCTTGGTGTCAAGTGTACCTCTGCCCCAAAGCACGCCGTTTTCAATTATACCGCTAAAGGGAGGCTTCTCCCATTTTTCATCAAGGGTGGGTACTACGTCGTAGTGAGCCATAAGTACGGTGGGGTCACCGTCGTTTTTACCCTTCCAATGAATAAGAATGGCACGGTCGGGTAAAAGCTTTACCTCGCAAGAGGCGAAAACCTTCTTAAAAAGGGTGGGGAGGCTTTCTAAAAGGGAGCTGAACTGACCTTCATCCTCCTTTTCCTTTTGGTAATAGGAAACGGTTTTAAAGCGTACCAGTGTTTGCAGATTTTCTACCGCCTTATCCTTATTAAAGATGACCTCGTCGGTATCGGGGGTAATGCTGCTTTTAGGTGTAAAAAGCAGGGTGCGGACAATAATAACGCCTAAAAATACGGCTACAAAAGCGGCAAGAATAATTAAGGCAATTTCCATTATTAAATCCATCCCCTTTTGTACATTATTCTTGCTACGCCTACGGTAAAGAGTACGCCAACGGGTACCATAATACCTACGGTGCCTTCGTTAAGAGCAGGCACAAAGATAAACAGAGAGAGCATAAGAATAATGGGAGCTATTGATAATTTTACGTTTTTGGAAATAAATACTACGGCAAGACCGCCGAAAAGTGCAGGGAGAATTTGTGCAAAGGCGGGCTCCAGAACAGGGGAGGAAAGGAAGGCACCTATAGGCTCAACCGTTATAAGGAGAATAACGCCTACAATAATTATAAAGGTGGTGACAATACTCGAAACGGCAATGGAAACGGTGGAGATGATTTCGCCCTCCTCGCTGCTTGCCTTAACGTCTGCCTTTTCCATAGCGTCAACGGCTACGGGAAGCTTAAGGTTAGATATGTTACCTGTTACAAAGGACAAATACGCACCGCCTGCGCCAAGCATGGGAACGTAGGTGAAAATTTCAACAATACCTACAGCCCAGTACATAGGAAGCACGGCAAGAAGAGCCTTTAAAAGGGCATCCCACTTGGGGAGAACACCGAAAATAAGGCAAAGGGCGGTAGGGAAAAGGATTATAAGCACTAAAAGGGTAAAGCCCCAAATACGACCGTCGCGGTGAACGCTTTCAAGATAAGTCATTTCTTTTTTCATTTTGCTTTACTCCCTTCCTTAAGATAACCAATTAGTAATGGGAATGGCAGAGGCCATACCGCCTATAAGCGAAATGGGCAGAGCATAGTCGTTCATCCAATGCTGCTTAAGGGTTTTGGCAAAAATACCGCAAATAGCCATAATAACGGCCGAAACTGCCATTACGCAAACGGGAATAAGACCCGAGGTTGCGCTGACGGTGGCGGTTTCAACAATATAGCTGCCGTCCTGCTGAAGTATTTTCTCGGTTATAATGCGGGCGCCTGCATCCCAAAGGCGGGAAACGTTGGAGAAAACGAAGCCTAAAAATGCCGAAATCATACCTAAAAACATTGCGTTGTTAAAGGTTTCGGCCCATTTTTTATCCTTCATACCGATTTTGTTCATACCGCCCTGAATTTTTTTGGTAAGCACGGGGGTCAGAATAAGACCCACCAAAATACCAAGGGTCATAACCCAAGCAACCGTAACAAAGGCGGAAGGGTCGCTGATTTGCTTTTCAAGGCCTTGTCCAAGCTCGCTTACTGCGCGCTCAGCGGCAATGGTTTCGTAGGACAGGGAGCCGATAACCGAAAGGCGAAGCCAGGGAAGGGCTACGCCAAGGCTTTTTGAAAGAGTAACTACACCAACCAAAATTGCAACGGCGGGAGCAACCGTAAAAATAGCCGAGGCTGTAATGGTTTTCTTGAGCTGAGCGGAGTCCATACCCTTTTCCTTGGCGCGCTTTAAGGCGCGGAAAAGAAAATAAAAGGACTGACCGAGCACAGCTAAAATAATAATTCCCACCATTAAAAATATAACGGGACTGTTAACACTGAAGGTCATCGTTTACCTCCTCCTCTGTTTTTGTTTCTTTTTCTTTACATATATCAGCCGCTGTAAGCAGCATAAATACCAAAAGCACAATTCCCGTAATATCAAGGGCGGCTTCACCGTGAATAAGCTGGGTTTTGTCAGCAAAAAGCATAATAAGTCGGCTCAAAACCGAGGTGCCCGTAAAAATAACGGCGGCGCAGGAAATGGGAAAAAACACCTTATTGGTATTTTTCGTGGGAACGTTGGCAACAATTCTGCCGAAATTCAGCATAAAAACCATTACCGATACGTGATAAGCAAGGGAAAAAACGTGCTCTGCAACAAGGGCGGCGGTGCTGAGAGAGGTAAATACCACTACAAGACGCATAATGAAATGCAGGCAGGGAAGCACGGCGGTAACGGTGGGAAGCTTAAAGTTTAAGCCGTAAAGAATAAACCAAAGGCCGCCGAGTATTCCCGAAGCAGCCTCTAATATATGCTGCCAAGGGAAAATGTAGCTGTGTGCATTAAAGCCTAAGGAGTAGGCTATAAGGGTAATGCCGAGAATAACGCAGGCCATATTTTCAACAAAGGAGGGCGTAAAGGGCACTACTGCCTTTTCCTTTACAGCAAAGGCGAAGGAAAAGCAAATTGCGGTTAAAAGGAACACCGCTACCGACAAAGCAATGCCTAAAGCGGCAAGACGGCCTATAAAAAAGCCGGTGCCCTCGGCTGTTGCGTAAAGCAACGTGGCTGTACGGGCGGCTACCGATAAAAGGGTAACTGCAACTGTAAAAATGGTTAGATTTCTGATTTTCATTGTATCTGCTCCGAATATAAAAAGTGTATAAAGCATAGTATTTAATACTATTAATGACAAAAGGATGAAGGTTATGAAAAATTTATACGGATGGATAAGCCTTTTTCTATCGCTTTGCCTATTGCTTTTCCCCCTTATACCGGGAGGAAAAGCCGAAGCCGTGGCGGTGGTAGGCACCGAGGTGAAGAGCGAGGCGGTAACCTTTCGCTTTAAGGAAAAGGACAGCGAGGAAATAAGGGAAATATCGGCGGAGGAATACCTTTTGGGGGTGGTAAGCGCCGAAATGCCTGCCTCCTTTCACCTTGAAGCCTTAAAGGCTCAAGCGGTGGCGGCATATACCTTCGCGCTGTGGCGCAAAAACGAAAACAAAAATGAAAAATATGATATTACGGGCGATTCCACCCTTGACCAAGCCTTTATAAACGAGGAGGGCAGGCGCAAAAAATGGGGAGATAAATGTGAGGAGTACACCGATAAAATCAAATCGGCAATAAATTCTGTGCTGGGGCAAACCGTAACCTATAACGGAAAAATTGCACAAACCCTTTACACTGCAATTTCGGGAGGAAAAACCGAAGCGGCCGAAAACGTATGGAGCAAGGGCTATCCCTACCTTGTGCCCGTGGAAAGCGTAGGCGATTTATTAAGTCCAAATTATTTAAGCACAGCCTCCTTCAGCAGTGAGGAGATAATTAAAAAGCTACCCGAAATAGAAAAGGTTAAGGTTGAAAGCTGGTTTTCATCTCCGGTCTACAGCGACAGCGGTACCGTTATGACCATGAAGTTCGGAAGCGTTTCCCTTACGGGAAAGCAAATACGCTACGCCTTGGGACTTAAAAGCGCAAATTTCGACGTAAGTGCAAAAAACGACACCTTTACCTTTACGGTGCGCGGCTACGGTCACGGCGTGGGTATGAGCCAATACGGTGCCGACTATATGGCAAAGCAGGGAAGCAGCTATAAGGAAATTTTAGAATGGTACTATAAGGGCTGTAAGGTGGTTTAGTCCACTATTTTACGAATCCAAATACCTTTTTTAACCAGTATAAAGCCTAAAATACATTTAAAAATATCAAGGCCCTGAACAATTAAATAAACAAGCACTATATTAATACCCGTAAAGGCCGAAAGGGTATAGGCAACGGGAATGTTAAGGCCCCAAATAACGACGCTGTCAAAAAGGAAGGTTATAAAGGTTCGTCCGCCGCTTCGCATAATAAAATAACAGCTGTGGGAAAAGGCAAAAAAGGGCATAAGGGCGGCAAGCACGTAAAGGAAGCTGGTCGCCATAGCGCGAACGTCGGCCTCGGTGTTATACATAAGAGGTACGGCACGGCCGACAAGGGCAAGAAGAATGCCCAATGCCGTGCTTAAGAATACCGAAAGGGCAATAAGCTTCCATACCATATCGGCGGCTTTTTTGGTGTTACCTGCGCCAAGTGCCTGTCCTAACACAATGGAAATGGCGCCGCCCATTGAAATAAAGGCAACGTTAAAAAGGTTGGCGGCGGTGTTGGCAATATTGGAAGCGGCAACCACCGTGAGGCTTCGTACCGAATAACAGCTAAGCAGTACCGCCATACCCATTGACCATAAAAATTCGTTAATAAGCAGGGGCGAGCCCGATTTAATAATTTTTTTGCACAGGGAAAGGGGCACCTCGAAGGAGCTGTAAGCGCCCTTAATAAAGGTAAAGCGCTTTGCCTTTAGGTGGGTAAACAGCACTATAATAAAGATTTCCACGTAACGGGAAAGCACCGTTGCAACGGCGGCGCCTACTACACCGAGCTTTGGGAAACCGAATTTGCCGAATATAAGCAAATAATTAAAAATAAGGTTTACGAAAATAGCGACAACGCTGGAAAGCATAGGGAGTCGCGTTTCGCCCAGCTCGCGAAGGGTGCTGGCATAAACCTGAGAAACGGCGAAGGGGAAAAGTCCGAAAAGCATTACCTTTAAGTAGCTTTTGGCATATGAAAGGGTGGCGAATACATCCTCAGCCGAGGTGTTCTCGGCAAGATAGCCCTTTATAAGGGGGGTAGGAAAGGCTATAAAAATAATAAGGGCAAGGGCAAACATCAAAAGGGCAATGTACCACTTCATTCTAAAGCAATGGCGCAAGCCGTTTTGGTCGCCTGCTCCTGCAAACTGTGCGGAAAAAATGCCTGCTCCCGCAAGACCGCCGAAAATACAAAGGTTAAATACAAACATAAGCTGGTTGTCAATGGCAACCGCCGTCATTTGCAGAGTACCAACCCTGCCTACCATTACGTTGTCAAGCAGGCTTACAACGTTTGTAACGGTGTTTTGTATAATCATAGGTAAAACTATGGCAAAAATTTTAGAGTAAAAATGTTTATCGCCAATAAGCGTGTTTTTGGCTGTTCTGAAAAAAGACATAATTATTCAAGTACCTTAAATAGCTCGGGAATGGCAGACTCAAAGTTGACGCCGTATTCTCGCTCGGGGTTTTCCTCAAGTGTTTTTTCTATACATTCACGGGTAAAGTTGACGGCAATTTGCACAGCCGCCTGCAGAGAACGGTCGTTTATCAGCGCACCCGTCATAGCGCTGGCAAAAACGTCGCCCGTACCGTGGTAAACGGCGGGAATTCGACGGGTAAGGGCGTATTTGATATCACCCTTTTCGCAAATTGCGGCGCCGATTCTTCTGTCGTCAAAGCAAACGCCCGTAAGCACCACCGAAGCGCCCGTCAGGTCGGCGGTACGGCGGATAAGGATTTCTATATATTCCTCACTATACGGGCCTTCCTTATATTCCA
The DNA here is from genome assembly GCA_017474125.1 of Clostridia bacterium. Classification (GTDB taxonomy): domain Bacteria; phylum Bacillota; class Clostridia; order Oscillospirales; family Acutalibacteraceae; genus SIG607. Next base: position 8,592 of record JAFVIF010000044.1, on the reverse strand, counting down.
TACCGGTAAGCATACAGGCCTCGGTAATATTAGGCACGATTATTTCGGCGCACTGACAAAGGGAGAGCATAGCAAGGGGGAAATCATCGGAAAAGCCTGTGTACAGCTTGCCGAAGTCGGCCATAGCAGGGTCGACGATAACCAAGCTTGCCGAGGTGCGAAGCATTTCAATAGTGCGTTTTACAATTTCGGCCTGCTTATTCGAGCCTAAATAGCCCGTATAAAATACGTCGGCGGTAATGCCCTCGCTTCTCCAATGTGAGGCAACGGGGAGAATATCCTCGGTTAAATCACGGAAGGTAAAGCCTGAAAAACCGCCCGTATGGGTGGAAAGCACGGCTGTAGGAATTACGGCGCACTCAGCACCGCAGGCTGATAAAATGGGCAGAGCCACTGTAAGGGAGCATTTTCCGAAGCAGGAAATGTCGTGAATGGCTACTACTCTTTTTTGAGACATTTTTACACCTTCTTAGGACAGAATTGGCTTAAAGGACAAGCGTCGCAGTTTGCCCTTCGCGCGGTGCACACCTCACGTCCGAAAAGAACACAGCGGTGGCAAAAATCGTTTGCTTCTTCTTTTGGAAGAAGCTTTTTCATTTTCATTTCAACCTTAAACGGGTCGGTGGTTTTAATTAGGCCCAATCGGTTGCAGATTCTTATAAAATGGGTGTCGGTGACAACGGCAGGCTTGCCGTAGATATCACCGCAAACAAGGTTGGCGGTTTTTCTGCCTACACCGGGAAGGCGTATCAGCTCCTCAATAGTGTCGGGGACCCGGCCGCCGAATTCCTCGCACAGCATTTTGCCTATTTGGACTAAGCTTTTGGCCTTGCTTTTATATAAGCCGCAGGTTTTTATAAGCTCCTCCACCTCATCGGTATCCGCCGTAGCTAAGGAAAAGCAGTCGGGGAAGCGGCTGAAAAGTGCGGGGGTAACCATATTAACCCTTGCATCGGTGCATTGGGCGGAAAGTCGTGTGGCAATAAGCAGCTCAAAGGGATTTTTGTAGTTAAGCGAGCAAATGGCTTCGGGGTATTTTTCCTTTAAGGCTTCAACCGCTAAAAGTGTGCGTTGCTTCTCAGTCATTGCTGTCAAGCCTTAAATAGCCGTTTTTAATAATGCCCATTTTTCTCATAGCCTCACTGATTGCAAGACTTACCACGGCAGGCAGAATAAAGTGCATAATAACAATAAGTAAAAGGGCAACTATGGGCTTAGTGCCTGTAGCGGTCATTTCACCGAAGGCGGCAAACTGTCCTACGAGACCTGCAGAGCCCATACCGCTGCCAATTGGGGTGCTTACCATTTTAAGCACGGCCGAGGCAACGGGGCCTAAAATGGCGCTTGAAATAATGGAGGGCAGCCAAATTAAGGGGTGGCGAACAATATTGGGCATTTGAAGCATAGAGGTGCCAAGACCCTGAGCAATCAAGCCGCCGAACCTGTTTTCCTTGTAGCTGATAACAGCAAAGCCTACCATATTACAGCAGCAGCCTATGGTGGCGGCGCCTGCGGCAAGGCCCGAAAGACCCATCGAAACGCCTATTGCGGCGCTGGAAATGGGCAGGGTTAAGAAAATACCCATAACGGTAGAAACTATTATACCGCCGATAATGGGGTGAGCGTCTACGTTAACGTTAACTAAATTTCCGAGCCACTTCATAGCAAAGGAAATATAGGGACCGATAAGGAAGGCGGCAATACAGCCCGAAAGTATACAGCAAAGGGGAGTGATAATAATATCCACCTTGGTTTTGCCCGAAACAAAGCCGCCGATTTCAACGGCTACGTAGGCGGCAATAAAAGCGCCTAAGGGCTCGCCTGCGCTTCCAAAGGCAAAATTGCCCTGAGCAATAATGGGGAAGGCACCAATCATACCGCAAACGGCGGCCGAAACGGTGGTAAGGGGAGAAGCCTTTAATTTGGCGGCAACACCTACACCGATACCTGCACCCGTAATGGTTTTTGCAAACCTTGAAATGTAGAGCAAATGGGCACCGACAGTACCGGGCACAAAGGAGGCAACCTGCCCTATAATAGTACCTATAATAAGGGTGGCGAAAAGGCCTAATGCCATACCCGAAAGGCCGTCGATAAATATACGGGTAAATATCTTTTTCATTTTGAGTACTCCTATCCCAATATATACTCCTTAATTATACAACCAAAGCCCTTGTTTAGTCAATACTTTAGGCAATAAAAAACCCGATGAAATACGCTTTCATCGGGTTTTAACACCTAAAATTTATTTTCTTTCGTGAATTCGTCTTTCCTCGTCTACGTCGTATAAAACACCCGTTTCATCCTGATAAAGACGGATGTAGTCGATTTTATACTCAATAGGCTCGGTTCTCTTTTCGTCGGGAGCAGGCAGGAAGGGAAGACCGAAGGCCATACTTATAATAAAGTAAATGGGGGTATGGAAGGCGCTGAACATACAGTTTCCTATATCCATATGCCCGTAAACCTCTCCGTCCACGCTGAATTCGGCGAAATCCTTGGTCCAGTAGTAGCCTATGGTATGATATTCGTTGGAAAAGGTAACGTCGCCGTCAAAACGCTTTTTGCTGTTGCCGACACCGTAGCTTATGTGATGAACCGTATCGTAATTGCGATCTCTCCACCAGGCATGCATAGCGGCTTCAATTTGACGGTCGTTGCCAAACATTTCAAAAATATCTATTTCCGAGTTAACGGGTGCGCCGGGGTAGTCCGATTTAGTCCAGAAGCCGGGCCATATACCGGGGCCTCCTATTGGGAGCTTTGCTCTTATTTCGGCATAGCCGTATTTATAACAAAAGCTTTTACTTGTATTAATCATACCGCTGGTGTATTCGCCGTCGTCTTCAATACGTGCGGTAATGGTAAGGTTAGAATCCTTAAGGGATAGGTTTTCGGTTTTTCTCCATGCGCCGTGGCCGTTGTGTCCGTCCTGACGCATATTAACTACAGTCCATACGTCGGGGTTTAATTCTTCGCCGTCGAAATGGTCTTCAAAAACCAATTTGTAGCCGTGTTTAATAAGCTCATCGTGAACAAGTTTCATTTTACTTTACCTCCTCGTAGAACTTAACGTACTCAACCTGCATTTCACAGGGGGCAACGGTGGTTTCGTCGGGGGCTTCGATTTTTGGCATACCAACCGATACCGACAAAATAAGCTCGCCCTCATTTCCGAAGGCTCTGAATACGGGGTGGTCAATAGCTATGCGCGAAAATTCAATACCGTCAACTGTGAAAATTGCATCCATTTCGGTTTGCTCATAGCCGAAAATATGCCAATCGTCGCTTAAAAGCTCATCGCTTTGGATATCGGGATAATAACGGGGCCAAGCGTTAGTGGGGCTGTATAAATAGTTCAAGGTTTTAAGGCTGACACCGTTATAATAGTGAGCAATAAGGGAGCAGGCGTTTTTGCCTCTTATACCCATAATTTGGGCAAAATCGGTTTCGGTAATAACCCCCTCCTTTTCGCCCTTAAGGGTCATTTTAGGCCATACACCCTTTGAGAAGGGTGGGAATTTCGCCTTAATTTCCATATAGCCGTTGCCGAATTTACGGGCGGTGTTTTTAATCATAGCGCCTGCAAAGCCGTCGTCGTTTTTGGTGACTCCGAGCTTTAAAAGGTTGTTTTCAATTTTTACGTTATCCTTAACGTAGCTTACAACACCACCCTCGCTTACGTCCTTTTCGCCGTCGTCAACGTGGGTGGGAACAATACCCGAAACGGGGTTGTTGTTTATAAAGGCTTCGTTGAATTCCAACACCTCAAAATCGGATAAAGCGTCGGGAAAACAAAAATTTTTTTCATAGGTAAGGGTGTATTTTTCATTTATCATAAGGCAAAAGCTCCTTTCTAAGTAAAATGATAGCAAATGCCTACGGTAAAGTCAATCAAAAATAAAAATTTTTTTCACTTATTTAAGCGTTTTTCAAAATAGCGGCAATAACCGTAATATCATCCTGCTTCTTATCGGTACGGCGCCTGCGCGCGCATTTAGCAATACGCTCGGCAAGAGCCTGCGCACTGCCGTCGGTCCAGCCCTCTATTTCGGCGCTTATCCAATCGGTGCCCTCGCTTACCGCACCGTCGGACAGCATTAGAATAATATCTCCCTTTTTCATTGTAATAACGGCTCGGTCAAAGGTAACGCCCCGTAAAATTCCTGCGGGAAGGGAGGTGCTTTGCGCCTTGCCTGCTCTGCCCGAGCGCCTTACTATGGTGGGAGCGGCGCCTGCCTTTAAAAGGTAGGTTTTGCCCGTGAATAAATCTACCGCCGTAACGTCAAGGGTTGCAAGAGATTCATCGGTGGACTTAAACAGCATTGCCGAATTTAGTATACGAAGGGCGGCATCGTAGTCAAAGCCTGCCTTTAAAAGTCGGCTCATAAGACCGCTGGCCATTGCACCGTCTACCGCCGCTCGGCCGCCCGTACCCATTCCGTCGGATAAAATCATAATAAGCCTGCCCTTGCCGTCGAAAAAGTATTCGTAGGAGTCACCGCAAATGGAATTTTCCGAGGAGCAAATTTGCTCCACTCCGATTTCGGCGGTCAGGGTGGCGTGCTCGGCGGCGCTTATATAGGCGTCTCCTCCCGAAAAGGTTATACAGGGTGGGTCGAAATCGCGGTCACAGGCCACGCACAGCGCGTTCATAATTTCGGCGCGGTTCAGCACTATATCTCTTGAATTTTTAACCCATATATCAACCGTCATTCGGTCGAATTTATCAAGCCTCACTCCGCATTGCGCCGTAACGATATCTAAATTTTTAAGGGCGGCGGCAATACGTGAAGCGGCGGCACCGTCGTATTTTTCCTCGTTTTCAAATTCCTTGGAAAGGCTTATAAGCATTTTTGAAATTCCCGAGAATTGGTCGGTAACAACGCTTCGCACCTCTTCTATACGTTTTTCTGCTGCAATGGCTGAAGCGTATTCGGTATAGTATTTATAGGCGGCATTACCCATACGTGCACTGCGTATGCACCTTAGCCTGAACTCCTCGTCGCAAAACCTTTCGGGTGTGGTTTCACCGCTACGCACCGCCTTGGTCATAGAAATAACGGCCTCAATAGTGCTTTCGTGTTTGGTTTCCCAACAAAAAACACGCATTGAACACCCCTTGCAGGCATCCTCCTCTATACGGCTGAGCACCTTTTTAAAATCGGGAGAATTGATTTTCGAGAGCTGCTCCGATACCTGTTCAACGGTGGAGGAGACGTCGTGAAGCGCGTTTCCTGCAAAGCTCAGCCGCATAGTAAGCGCCTTTTTAAGCCCCTCGGGGCGCATAACCGCCACCTTTTCGGCAAAAAGCTTAGATAGCTTTCGCGTAACGGTTTTCGGCATTAATAAAAACAGTCCGCAGCCTATAACCGCTTCAACTATTATAAGCGACGTATTAGCGGAAAAGCCTCCCATTATCGCGCCGATAAGTGAAGCGCCGATAAAGGCGAAGGCCGAGGACAGCTTTCCGATATCGGAAAAAACTCCTGCCATAAGTCCACCAAAGCCGAGCATTATAAGCGCGGCGGAAGGAGCGCCTACCGAGGAGGCGCTTAATGATGCGGCAACACCGAATACCGCCCCTGCGCCTGCGCCGGAACGGTGGGCGGCAACCAGAATAAATACAATAAAAATCACTCTGCCCACCGATATTCCGCCGACACTTAAACGTGAAAGTCCTGCCAAAACCACCGAAAGCGAAATTACAAAGCAGGTCAGCTGTTGATTTGAAAGCCCCGTTTCGCTGTTCAGCGCCGCAAGGCTTCCTTTATGTAAAAAGTATGCGCCGCCTCCTGCAAGGGCGGCCTCCACTCCTGCAAAGGCTACTCCTCCCGGTAAGCCTCGCAGGGTGGCAACCCCCGTAAAAAATGCCGATAAAAGGGTGATAAAGGTGGCGAACAGCGGGCTTTCCCGCGTGAATTTTATTTTTGCCGTCAGCAGTCGTATTGCCATAATCGACAGCACCGCGGCAATATACCTAAAGCCGCCCTCTCCGGTTACGGGGAAAATATATCCGAGCATTGCCCCAAGCCCTGCGGCAGGCATATAGCTAAAGGGTGTTCCCGCCGCGGCCGATAAGCCGAAGGGCAAATATTTTTCGTTAATGCCTGCTCTTGAGCAAAAAAATGCGCAGGCAAAAAACAAAAGGTGGGTCAGTCCTTCCCTTATCAGCTCGTTGCCGGTTAGTCTGGTTCGCTCCTTAACCCATAATAGTTTCCTTTTAAAATAAGCTGTACTTTCCTTCATTTTTACACCGTCCGTAATTTATTCCTATTCTTCCACCAATTAGTATAACTGCTTCGACTTAAAAACTTTGTCGCAGTAGAAGTGGCGGTTTTTATATTTTTTTAGAGTTTTAATAAAAAGCGGGTAAACAAAGGGCGAAGGAATACAAATTTATTGCAATATTGTCTGCTTTGTGGTAAAATAAAATGAAATATTATTGAAATTTAAGCAGTAAAGCAGGTGAAAATATGGCAGAGCGCACCATTGCCGCCATTGCAACCCCCTTGGGGGAGGGCAGTATAGGTGTCGTACGTATTTCGGGAAAGGATGCCGCCCTTATTGCCGATAAGGTTTTCTATTCGGTGTCGGGGAAAACCGTTTCCTCGCTTTCGGGCTATCAAGCCCTTTTCGGCGAAGTGCGTAACGGTGACAAAAGAATAGACGAAGCTGTGGCATTGCGCTTTTGCGCCCCCAAAAGCTATACGGGGGAGGACGTTGTGGAGCTTTCGGTTCACGGCGGCGCTCTTATGGTTAGGGAGGTGCTCAGAACCGTTTTAGATGCAGGCGCGGTGCTTGCAGGTGCGGGTGAGTTTACCAAACGCGCCTTTTTAAACGGTAAAATGGATTTAGTTAAGGCCGAAAGCGTTATGGGGCTTATATCGGCTTCAAATAACAGCGAATTAAGGATTGCCCGTAGTGCCCACGCAGGCGGAGTGGCAAAGCAGTTAAAATACGTTGAAGAAAAGCTGGTAAGCGCCGCGGCAAGCATAGCCGCCTATTGCGATTATCCCGAGGAGGATTTAGGGGAGCTTAACGTTGACACCTTTACTTCGGAGCTTAGAAGGGTTGAGTCTGCTCTTGATAAAATGCTTAAGGAATACGACGTTGGCAGGGTGCTGAGAGAAGGCGTTGAAACGGTTATCGTAGGACGTCCCAACGTAGGAAAATCAACACTTATGAATTTGCTTACGGGCGTTCAGCGTTCAATAGTAACCGATATAGCAGGAACCACAAGGGACGTTATTGAGGATACCGTAATGCTTGGGGAAATTCCCTTACGCCTTGCCGATACGGCAGGAATACGGGATAGCCGCGACAGCGTTGAAGCCATGGGCGTCGACCTTGCAAGACAGCGCCTTAACGACAGTCAGCTTGTTTTTGCCGTGTTCGATGCTTCACGGGAGCCTGAGGAAGAGGATTTTGCGCTTTTAAAGGAATGTGAAAACAAAAACTGCATAATTATATTAAATAAGTGTGATAAGGGCTGTAGATTTAATAAGGACTTTGGCGGCAATAAGGAATGTGTTTATTTATCGGCTAAAACAGGGGACGGCGCTGACGCCCTTGCCTTGGCTGTTGCAAGAGTAACCAAGGCCGAAAGCCTTAGTCCCGACAGCGCGGTGCTTGTTAGCGAAAGACAGCGTGACTTGGCGCGGCGCGCCTTTATTGCCGTAAGCGAGGCTATAAACGCCATAACGGCAGGCGTTACCCCCGATGCCGTCGGAGTAATGGTGGACGACGCAATTGCCGCCCTTTATGAAATGACGGGTAAGCGTGTAAGCGAGTCGGTAACCGACGAAATATTTAAAAAATTCTGTGTAGGAAAATAGGAGGAAGCTATAATGAATAATGAAAACGGATTTCAGGTAAACACCGACGTAAAGGTAAAGCCTAAAAAGAAGAGAAGTGCGGCAAGAAGCAGAAGAATCGCTATATTAATGGGCTTAGGCGTTATTGCGGTAATTGCTGCGGCGGTGATTATTTTCTGCTCAACAGTACCCGTAAGCAGCGTTACCGTGATTGATTACTGTGTTATTGAAAATGCCGACGGCAATGTTCAAACCGATTATTATGACCAAAACGGTAGGGTTGTTAAACAGGTTTATACCTATATGGGTGTTGAAAACGGCTTCACCGTTCTTACCTATGATAATGACGGCAAGGTGCTTAAGGAGGAATCTACCTATCAGGGTATGCTTACCACCGTTAACACTTACGTTTATCAGGGAAACAGACTTATAAGGATTGAATCCCGCACTCCCGACAACATTCTTACCAGCCGTGTAGAATATATGTACAATCAGGACGGCACAGTTACCATGGAGCTGGTATACGACAGTGAAGAGGTTATTAACGCGCAGTATAATCATACCTATGAAAACGGTAGGAGAACACAAACCACGCTTATGTATGTAAGCAGTAACTACTCTGAAGCAATTTCCTATACCTACGATGCAAAGGGTAACCTGATTAAAGAGGTAAGAAATTCCGAGAAAAGCGAAAAGGTTACCGATTACACCTATGATAACGACGGAAAGGTGCTTTCTAAAAAGACGACAGGCGGCGAATACGTAGTATATAAGT
>JAFVIF010000043.1 GCA_017474125.1 Clostridia bacterium | reverse complement strand
TTTAGTAAAAGAACTGCGTCATAGAAAAGAAACTATCATTTCAAATCAGATTGGCAGAAGCGCTACAAGCGTTTGTGCCAACATTGCCGAAAGCAAATATGGTCACAGTCGTGCCGATTTTATTGCAAAACTTGAAATTGCCTTAAAGGAAGCAAGCGAAACGGGTAAGTGGCTTGAAATGCTTTATAAAACAGACTATATTGACGAAGCTACATATAAAAGAATTAACAAAACTTGCTCTACAATTAGAATTTTACTGATTGCATCAATAAAAACTGCAAAGGAGAATAAAACCTTAAATGGATGAAAATTTTATTATAAGAATTGGAACTGAGCTTGAAAAAGAACAAATGTTAAAAGATTATCCTTATATGCGAGACGTAATTCGTAAAGATGGATATTTCCTTGTTGCTAAAAATGATGATACCATTGTTGGTTGTTTGTGGGCGTTTAAAAGAGATATACCTGCACCGATTGAACAAAATGAAATCTTCATAAATATGATTGAAGTTACACATTCAAATTTGCGGTGTAAAGGGATAGCTACGGCGATGCTAAAGGAAATTATAAAAATTGCAAAAAATGAAAATGTGTATCAAGTGCGTGCTTATTGTGATATTCGTAATATACCGTCACATCGGCTATGGCTAAAAAACAAATTTTCAATTAGTCCTGTAAAAATGCCCGATGATACTATCGCGGGTTCTTTTGTAAGTTATGTTTTATGATTACATACAGATTTCAACACAATTTTGTCAAATTAAAATATGTAGAGGTTCGAACACATAGGCCAAAAAATCAAAAGACTTCGAATTTATACACCCTTTCCAGAAAAGAACCCACATTTGTCTACGACAAGTGTGGGTTCTTTTCAATGAAATAAATCCCTTGCGGGATTTGTGAAATAACGCTTCGCGTTATGAAATAGCTGACGCTATGAAATACGCTGCGGCGTATAAGGGATTTATTTTATTTCACATTTTGCCGCTAAGGCAAAATATTTCATAATCCAAAGGATTATTTCATATTGCGTAGCAATATTTCATTAAATATGCTATAATGACTATGTTGATGTCGAAACATGGCAAAGCCTTATTTCGACTGCGAATTCAAAGAATTCGCAGTATACAAATGCCTGACAAAAAGGTGCTTTGCTTCGCAAAAAGTTTAGTCATAACCTCCGGCTTAGCCGGAGGTTATGACTTTCTTTTTTACTCCTCGTAAACGGCTTCTACGGCGGATATTCTTTCTTTAATCATTTCGGTAAGACTAACGGGAGAAAGCACCTTAATAAAGCTTCCGAACTGTAAAATCCAGTTTACAAGACCCGAGCTCAAATTCACCTTAACCGAGAATATGAAGCTGTCAGCTTCTACGTTGGTTATAAAGATTTTATCCGAAAAGCGGTCAACCACCTGCTCAAGCAAGGAAATATGACAGCGGAATTTAACCTCGGTAAGCTCACCCGAATACATTTGAAAGCTTTTGGACGCATAGTCTGCCACGTCAAAAAAGTCCTTATAAATACTAACCTCGCTAAAGTGACGCCAGGGCTCCTTGGTCGCTTTAACCCTTCTGATTCTGTCAAGTCGTATATGCATAAGGTTATCGTATTTATCGTTATTGGCGACAAGATAATAATGCTCGTTTTGCCAAATAAGTGCATAAGGCGAAACCTTATATTCTTTACTTTTAAATATTATTTTTCGGTTACCGTCAATAGTTCTTACGGAATAGGTAAGGCTCACCTTTTTGCGTTCGCCTATAGCCTTGGACAAAGCGTCGATATTATAATAAATTTCTTCGTTTTCGCACTTATGACCGTTATCTATATAAAGGCCCTTTTCTCTCTTTTTTCTTTCTCCCTCGCTTAACATACCGTCAAGCTTTTTAACAAGGTCGCGAGTTTTCTTTACCGTAATAAAGCTTGCCGCCTGCACCGCGTCGGTAAGCAGATAAATTTCGGGAAGCTCGAAAATTTTATCTAAAATATAATAGCCCGCCTTCGGTGTACGGGTAAATATAATGTCGCACCCATACTCAATCAAAGCGTCAATTCCCCTATAAATAGCCTTACGCTCAACAAAAATCTCCTTTTCGGCAAGCTTTTCGGCAATTTCGTTAGCATTTAACGGCTTTTCTTCATCAGAATAGGTTTTAAGAATATCAAGTATAGCAACCTCTTTTAGTTGCTGTCCCTTTGATTTAGCCATTCGGTACACACCCTTCGGAATTCTTCTTCACTGTATATTCTGCCAAGATAATCAATAAGCGCATTCGCCGTCATATTTAGGGGTAATCTAAGGCCCTTTAAAAGCCTTTGCCTTTTCGCCTTACTGTCAGCAGCGCCCGAAAGCCCAAGCTCGGCAAACAGTGCCTTATTAATCGCCCCTTTACTGCGTTTGTCTACCCTTTCACCGAAGACACCCGCATTTTTCAGCGCGTTAACAATTACTTCCTCACTAAGTCCCTCTACACCCAAAAGCCCCTCGGCACTTTTTTGGGACTTACGCTTTTCCTTACCCTTTATTTGCGGCAGGTAAACCTGAATAATATTACCCTCGCCTATTACGCTTTTCAAATGAGAACGGATAACCATTCCCGCGCTGTCGCTGTCGGTCATAACTATTAACCCGCTCTCCTTAGCAAGTCGCCGCAAAAGGGCGGTTTTTTCTTTATCCTTAAAAATTCTAAAGCCGTCAACAACAACGATATACGCATCAATAAAGTTTTCAATATTAATTTTATCGTACTTACCCTCGACTATTACAGCCTCTTTAAGCTTTATCAACCGACTCACCCTTTAAAACAATATAAGAAAGCCTTACGATAAGCTCCTCAAGCACCGTTCTGTCACTTCCCGAAAAGCCCTTAAGGGTGCTGTCGGCACGTAACAGCTCTTCAAGGCTAAGGCGAAGCTGTCTGCCCGAAAAATCAGCAAGTCTAAGGGCAGCCTTATCAAGGAGGAAGATTCTTTTACCGTATGCAAACTCCTCCCCAAGCTTTGACAGAGGCACCGAGGAATTCTTGGCGGCGTATACTCTGAACAAATCTACGTAAACACCCGTAACGGTGCTTAATATTACCAAGGGCTTTACTCTCATAAAGAAAAGGTTGTCAAGAATTTTAAGCGCGCCGCCCACGTTGCCGCTGAGTATTTCACCCGACAGCTCAAATATAGACTGTTCAACACTTTTTATGCACACCTTATTAACCGTTTCCTTGGTTATGGGGCCGCTTTTAACGTATGCACACAGCTTTTCTATTTCGTTGCGTATGGTTTCAATATCCTCAGAGGCGTAATCCAAAAGATACCTTGCCACGTCGTTTCCTATTGTACAGCCCCTTTTACTTACTGCCGTTGTTATCATTCGCACCAATTCACCCGTTTGGCGATGGTTAACAAGCACCGCTCTGCCACCGCACTTTTCCACCGCCGAAATAAGCTTTTTGCCTTTTTCGGAGCGTTTTTCGTCAAACTCTATTCTATCGAACCAAAGTATAAAAACGGTATCCTCGCTCTTTTCACTGCAAAGACTGATAAGGCGGTCAAAATCGGTTTTTGAGCAATCCTCAAATTCATAATCCTTTAAAACCACGCATTTTTTATCAGCCATCATGGGAAGCTGTTCTTTAGCGTCATAAACCTCTTGAAGGTCGCATTCTCCCGAAAATTTTTGATAGTTAAATACGTCGTCGGGCTCTACTATTGCCTTAATAATGCTTTCGGCATTTTGCTTTTTAAGGAAGCTGTCATTACCGAAAATAATATAACAGGGCGCAAGGGTGTGCTCCTTAATATCGGTTTTAATATGGTATTCGTTACAAATAGGCAAAGGTATCACCTCTTTAAAAAATATCGGTACGGCCGTGCCTTAAAAAAATAAATCAATAAATAGCAAAGTAAAATTGCTACGGTTAAAAACGCCGTATGATTAAGCTTCAGGGAGGCAAAGGGCACACTTGATGCAAGCCTTACCACCTTTAAAAAGTAATCGGCAAATATATCGGCAACGTTGAAAACTGCCGATTGTAAAAAGGGCAAAAAGCCCATTATAAGTCCAGCTATGCTAAGTGAAAGCATCATATTGGCAGGTATATCAATAAGCAAATTAACGGGAACGCTTAATACCGAAAGCACACCAAAGGCACTAATGCAGGTGGGCAGGGTCGCAATATAAGCTGAAAGACTGATAGATACTGCATCAACTACATATTTAACCGCCTTGCTTCGGTTTTTATAGCGAGCAAAAGCATCGCTAATATGCTCCGATAAAACGAGTATGCCAAAGGTGGCGGAATATGAAAGCTGAAAGGCTATACTGTGAAAGGCATAGGGGTGAAGAATAAGCACCGTTACCGTTGCAAGGGCGAGACAATGAAGCGGATTAGCCCTGCGATAAAGTAAGCGGTAAACCGCCCTTATAAAATAAACCAGAGCGGCGCGCAGTATCGAAATACCAAAGCCGCATATTATGCTTATGCCGAAGGCTACGCACAAAACAAATAAATCTCTAAGAAAGCCGCTTTTAAAAAATAGCCTTAAAACCCTTTCAAGGCCTATACAAATAAGTGCAAGGTGCATACCCGACACCACCAAAACGTGGCTTACTCCTGCTGTGATTACCCTGCCGTAAAGCTCGTTTGAGACGTAACAGCGTTCACCCGTCACAATACAAAGCAAAATATTATAATTATCACAATTGTTTTTTATAACGGTTTTAACGTAACCCCTAACCTTGCCTGCAAGTCCGTAGGCTCCGTTGCTTTTACCCGCATAAATAACCTTACCGTTACAAAACGCCGAATAATAAACGCCGTCACCGTAATAGCCTAATTTATTATCGTCGGCAAAAGAGCTATAGAATACCTTTTGTTCTATGCAGTCGCCTATTTCCAAGGCCATTAGGTTTTCTCCCGTTAAAAGGAGCCTGCTCCCCTCTTTAAGGCTTTGGTTTTCGCTTTTATCCACCCTGACGGTACACTGTGCGTAGGTGCCCTCGTCACTGCTTATGGGTGCGCTTACAACCGTTGCTGTTATTTTATCCGAAGTGCCGTCAATATGCTTTGAAAGGGTATCGGCGGCATTCATAACCCATAGCGTTCTAAGGCAAAAAATAAACAAAACCAAGAACAAAGGGATTATGCCCTTAATTTTATAAAAAGAGTAAAGCCAAGCGGCGGCTATAACAAATAAGACGGCGGAAACTATAACAAAAAGCTGACCCGCCGTCTTTAAACTAAAGGAAAGAAAAAGCAAAATTACGGCAGAGAAAATAAGCTGAGGAAAAATTGCCCTGCCAACTGTTATTTTGCCTAAATCATTTGAAGAAGAGAGGAAGCTTTTCAAGATAGATTATATCATCGCGCTCAGCCGCATCACCCTCAGCAAGGAAAGCGCAGGAGGCTACCTCAATACCGCCTGCTGTTTTAACAAGCTCACGCACAGCCGAAAGAGACTCACCCGTGCTTATTACGTCGTCAACAATAAGCACGCGCTTGCCCTTAATAGCCTCAACCTCAGCCTCTCCCAAATAAAGGGTTTGCTCCTTTTGAGTAGTAATGGAACGAACGCTAACCTTAATGGGAGTGCCCATATAAACCTTAATGCCCTTTCTGGCAACCACGTAAGGCTTACCGGACTGACGGGCCATTTCGTAAGCAATGGGAATACTTTTGGCTTCGGGAGTGAGAATAACGTCGAAATCGGGCGCTTTGGCTAAAAGCTCCCTGCTGCCCGCAACGGTCAGTTCAACGTCACCGAAAATAATAAAGCCTGCAATATCAAGGGTATCGCTTACGGGGAATTTTTGAAGGCTACGCTCAAGCCCCGCAATTTTCATAGTATAATATTCAGCCATAATATCATCCCTTTTCTAAAAGCATCAGCCCGGAGGCCAAGCAAGATTTCTGCGAGCAAGAAGATGGAAGTGAATATGACCTACTGTCTGTCCGCCCTCTTCTCCACAGTTATTAACCACTCTAAAGCCCTTTTCAAGCTTTTCAGCCTTTGCAATTTTTGCCACCGCTTCAAAAACCTTGGCAATAAGAAGGCTATTTGATTCATCAATTTTATCGGCGCCGCTTATGTGCTGCTTAGGAATTATAATGCAGTGGAAGGGAGCCTGTGGGTCAATATCGAGGAAGGCATAAACAAACTCATCCTCGTAAACCTTGGTGGAGGGGATTTCCCCTGCCGCTATTTTACAGAATAAACAATCCATTTTATTCACCTATCTGTGCTTTAATAAGACCTTCAACGGCTTCTATTGCCTTTTTTGCAAGGGAAATGTCCTTACCGCCTGCCATTGCAAAATCGGGACGTCCGCCGCCCTTACCACCGGCAATTTCGGCTACAGCTCTTACAAGCTGACCTGCATTTGCGCCTGCCTTTACAGCGTCACTTCCGCAAGCGGCAACAAAGGAAAGCTTACCGTCGTTAATACCTGCGAATACTGCAACAGCATTACGGTTATCGCCCTTAACCTTTTCGGCCATGGAACGAAGCTCCTCGCCGCCCGTTCCCTCAAGAACGGCGCTTACAAGGGTAACCGAGCCGATTGTAGCGGCATTTTTAATTATTTCATCAAGCTTACCGCCTGCAAGCTTTGCTTCGAGAGCGGCAATCTTTTTATCCTTTTCCTTGCCGTCGTTAACCAAAGCGGCAGTACGTACTGCAAGCTCCTCAAAGTTTCCGCATTTTTGTGCAGCGGCGGCAGCATCAATTATATCCTTATAATGGAGCAGGGTATCAAGTACACCCATACCCGTAACAGCCTCAATACGTCTTACGCCTGCGGCAATGCCCGATTCGGAAATAATATGGAAAAGACCAAGCTTGGCAGAATTATCAACGTGGGTACCGCCGCAAAGCTCAACCGAGGTATCGCCTACTGCAACAACCCTTACAACGTCGCCGTACTTTTCTCCGAACAGCGCCATAGCGCCCATTTTCTTAGCATCCTCAATAGGCATTTCGCGGTTATCAACCGTAATACCCGAAAGAATTGCGGCATTTACAAAGGCTTCAACCTCATTAATTTCATCGGTTGTCATAGCGGAAAAATGAGTAAAGTCAAACCTTACGGCCTTATCGTTAACAAGCTGACCTGCCTGCTCTACGTGGGTTCCGAGCACCTTTCTAAGCGCGGCCTGCAAAAGGTGAGCCGCAGTATGGTTACGGCGAATAGCATTTCTTCTTGCAGTATCAATTACAGCGTTCACCTTATCGCCAACCGAGAAGGAGCCCTTGTCCATAGTACCAAAGTGCATAAACAGTCCGCCGTTTTTGGTGGTGTTTTCAACAACAAAGCAGCCGTTTGCATTTTCAATAATGCCCGTATCACCTACCTGTCCGCCGCTTTCGGCATAGAAGCAGGTGGTATCAAGAATAATAATACCCTTTTGGCCTTCACTTATAACGCCTGTCTGCTCGCCGTCAACGGCAATAGCGCCAACAGCTCCCTCGCTTACTTCGTCGGTGTAGCCAACGAAAGAGGTTGCGACAACGTTATCAAAGGAAATACCGTCACTCTTCCAAGACTCGGCATCGGCGGCCTTTCTGCCCTCTCTTGCCTTTTGTCTTTGCTGCTGCATAAGAGCGTTAAAGGTGTCCTCGTCAACCGTCATATTCTTTTCGGCCAAAATATCCTTGGTTAAATCAAGGGGGAAGCCGTAGGTATCATAAAGGCGGAAGGCATCCTCGCCCGAAACAACACCGCCGTTTTTGGTAAGGTCGGCAATAATTGCAAGACCCTGATCAATGGTTTTGGAGAAGGCGGCTTCCTCGGTAGAAAGCACCTTTTTAATAAGGGTTTCCTTTTCACTAAGCTCGGTATAGGCGACCTTATTTTCCTTAATAACGGCATCGCACATTTCTACCAAGAAGGGCTTATTAATGCCGAGCATTTTTCCGTGCCTTGCGGCGCGTCGAATAAGGCGGCGAAGCACATAACCTCTACCCTCGTTAGAAGGCATAATACCGTCGCTTATCATAAAGGTTGCGGCACGGCTGTGGTCGGTAATGGCGCGGATAGAAATATCGTTATCGGCATTTGCGCCGTAGGTTTTACCCGAAAGCTCGCACACCTTATTGATAATATTTCTTATTGTGTCAACCTCGAACATATTGTCAACACCCTGCATTACGCAGGCAAGACGCTCAAGACCCATACCTGTATCAATGTTTTTATGCTCAAGCTCGGTATAGGTGCCGTCACCCATATTATTAAACTGGGAAAATACGTTGTTCCAAATTTCCATATAACGGTCACATTCGCAACCCGGCTTACAGTCGGGACTGCCGCAGCCGTACTTAATGCCGCGGTCAAAGTAAATTTCACTACAGGGACCGCAGGGACCTGAGCCATGTTCCCAGAAGTTATCTTCCTTACCAAGGCGAACTATATGCTCTTCCTTTACGCCGATTTTATCCTTCCAAATTGCGTAAGCCTCGTCATCCTCCTCGTAAACCGAGGGCCAAAGAAGGTCAGCAGGAATTTCCAAGGTTTCGGTCAAAAATTCCCAAGCCCACTCAATAGCCTCGTTCTTAAAGTAATCGCCAAAGGAGAAGTTACCCAGCATTTCAAAATATGTACCGTGGCGGGCAGTATGGCCTACTCGCTCAAGGTCGGGGGTACGAATACACTTTTGGCAGGTGGTTACGCGGTTTCTGGGGGGAGTAACCTCACCGGTGAAGAACTTTTTCATAGGTGCCATACCCGAGTTAATAAGCAACAGCGACTTATCGTTGTTGGGCACCAACGAAAAGCTGCCGAGCCTTAAATGTCCCTTGCTTTCGAAAAAGGACAAATATTTTTCTCTTAGTTCATTAAGGGAAGTCCACTTCATTTTTTATTCCTCGCTTTTGCTATTTAATATATAAATAAACATACACAAATATTATATATCTACAGTGCGAGTTTGTCAACCGATTAAAACCTGCAAAGTCCCTCGGCAATTTCTTTAAAAATCTCTGCGGCAAGGCCTTCATCCTTTTCGCTGTCCTCAACAAGCACTACCGCCACATATTTCGGGCTTTCAAACGGAAAAAAACCGCAAAACCAGGAATGCTGACTTGCCCTGCCGTTTTCCCATCCCGTTTCGGCAGTTGCCGTTTTTCCCGCAAGGGTAACAAGAGATGAAAAAGCTTTTTTGCCCGTTCCGCTTTCTACTACCTCTTTAAGACTTTGCTTTAATTTATTTGCCGTGCTTTCGTTTATTGCTCTTATGGGCAAGGGCGGTTTTTCCTCCTTTATTTCTCCGTTTTTAACCTCTCCCAAAACAACGTAGGGCGGATAATAAACCCCCTTATTAGCTATAGCTTCGTAAAGAGAAAGCATTGTTACGGGTGAAGCAAGTAAGGCTCCCTGCCCTATGGAAATATTTGCAAGCTCAATATTACACAGCTCCCGATTTATATCGGGCAGATTTTCATTTACGGTAAAAATACCCTCACAAAGACTTTTTTTATAGCCAAAGCCAAGCACCGAGGCTTTATTTAAAATGCTTTTTTCGCCCGTTAAAAAAGCAAGATTATAAAAGTAGCTGTTACAGGAATTTGCTATGGCAGAATTAAGCCCCAGTTTACCGTGACCGTCTGCCTTATGACAAGCAAAGCTTATTCCGTCAACCGTATTGCTGCCCGTACAATCGTAAAAAACGCCTGCCCATCCCTTTTCCATAGCCGCGGCGGCAACACAGGGCTTAAAAACCGAGCCTACGTTGTACCCCGTAAGGCAACGGTTAATAAAGGGGGAATCCTCGGCATTAAGAGAAGCCGCAAGATTATTTAAATCAAAAACAGGACGGCTTACCATTCCCCTTATACAGCCCGTACCCGCTTCACTTACTATAATTGCTCCCTTATTTAAGCGTTGTGCCGCCTTTTCAAGGACAGCCTGAACAGTGTTATCTATAGTCAGCGCAACTCCCGAGGCGGTAACGTAGGAATGGGTATCAACAACAGGCTCAACACCGCTCAGCACCTGATTATTACCGCCTACGGCATAGCGCACGGTTATACTTTTATCGCTGAACAGCAGGCTGTCGTAAGCCTTTTCAATACCGCTGACGCCGTGAAAGGAGGAATCAGTATAGCCTAAAAGATGAGCGCAATAGCCGTTAGAGGGAGAATGCTCAGGTGCTTTAAGGTTAATTATCCCCGCACAAACAAGCTCCCTTTCGGTTTCTATTAAAATCGGCTTACGGTTTTTAAGCTTTGCCAGCACGTTTATTTTTTGCTCACCGTACAGCACCGTACTGCAATAGGTAACGGTAAGGGGTGTAGGAGTAATAACGGCATAGTTTTTATAACGCGTTCCCGTAAGAGGTATACCGTTGCAATCAAAAATGTTTCCCCTAAGTCTCCCCACCGTAATAAGGGTTGTATTACCGTTTATGGAGGCGGATATTTTTTCGCTTGTCACAATAGCCGCAATACGGGCTATACAGGTTAAAAAAAGCGCCACCACAAAAGCAAAGCACAGCGCCGTTCTTAATACGTTATTTTTCAAAAAAATCACCCCGATTAGTGTTATCGGGGTGACCTTGTTTTATTCGTTTTTCATTCGAAGCAGAGAGCCTTCGGGTATTGGTCGTTCAAAGGGGATTTTCACCGTCATCATTGGATGAGGCGCATTATCAATGGGATTATCCTCCCCGTCGTAAAGCTCGTTTACCCTAAAGGTAAAGGGTGACTGCTTTACGGCAAGACAGTCGAATTCCTGACCGACAAAAAATTTGTTTTTCATTATGGCCGTAACCATACCGTTCTCATAGCCCGTAACCACAGCGGCAACCGAGTAATCCCTTACGTAGCCTGCGCTTTCGTAGGTTTGCTGCGGCGGTCCGAAATAAAAGCCCGTACTGTATGGACGGTGACTTATTTTTTCAAGCTCCTCGGCAATCCAAGGCGCAAGGCTCCAATGTTCTTTATTTTCTTTAAGGCTGTCAAGGGCGGCTCTGTAGGCATTGGTGGTAACGGCAACGTAATAATGCGATTTTGCCCTGCCCTCAATTTTAATGCTGTCGATACCTGCCTCAAGCATTTTATCAAGGTACGGCGCCATACACATATCGTTTGCGTTAAGTATATAGCTTCCCTTGTCGGTTTCGGTAATGTCGAAATACTGACCCGGGCGCTTTTCCTCCATAAGAGAATAATGCCAACGGCAGGGCTGAGCGCAGTCGCCCCTGTTTGCATCCCTTCCCGTCATATAGCTTGAAAGCAGACACCTTGCCGAAAAGGAAACACACATTGCACCGTGAGCAAAGCATTCAATTTCAAGCTCCTTGGGAGTTTTTTCCCTTATTTCCCTTATTTCCTCAAGAGATAATTCCCTTGCAAGCACAACACGCTTTGCGCCCATTTCATAAAAGGCGTTGGCGGTTACGTAATTACATATGCCTGACTGCACCGAAATATGGAGCTCGACAGAGGGCGCATATTTTTTCACCATTCCCGCAGTACCTATATCGCTGGCAATAATGGCGTCGACCCCCACCCTTTCGAGAAATTTTAAAAAATCGGGCAAGCGCGACATTTCGTCATTATGAGGAACAATATTGCAGGCAACGTGAACCTTTACGTTATGGCTGTGAGCATATTCAACGCCCTTAATAAGGTCTTCCTCCCCAAAGTTGGAGGCGGCGGTGCGCATACCGAATTCCTCACCTGCAAGATATACGGCGTCGGCGCCGTAATCCACCGCCGCAATAAGGCGGGTTAAATCACCTGCGGGGCATAAAAGCTCGGGTATTTTTTTATTAGTCCAAGTACTCATATATCCATTTATTCTCCCGTTTCAAACGGTTTATAGTATTCACCTGAGCATTGTAGGTTTTATGGAAATAAAACTTACCGCTGCTGTCGGTTATAAAGTAAAAGTATCCCGAAAAATCCTTTTCAGGGTAAAGAACGGCATTAATTGCAACCATACCCGGTGAGCAAAGAGGTCCCGGAGGTAAGCCCTTAATTTTATAGGTGTCGTACCTGCCGTCGTCGGAATCAAAGGCATTTCCATAGTAGCAGGTGGGCGACGAGCCAAGCTTTTCGCCTCGGTTCATTCTGTTATAAAATACGGCGGCAACCTTAGGCATATATTCACCTGCATTTCCTGCCTCCATTTGAAGTATGGATGCTAAGGTAAGCACCTCGTTAACGCTCATATTAATCTCATTTGCGCGCTCTACCATTTGAGAAGTAAACTTTTTACGCATATTCTCTATCATTTTTTCAACCGCTAAAACGGCACATTCCTTGGAATCATAGGCGTAAAACTGATAAGTATCGGGGAAAAGATAGCCTTCAAGAGCAACGTAAGCTCTTTCACTATCGGCTTCGCTTAACAAATAGCCGTTCATTTGCACCTTTTCTACCGCTTCATAAAAGTCGGCCTTTGTGCATACGCCCGCTTTTTCCAAAATGCTTCCCATACCGAGCACGGTTACCTTATTTCCGTTAACGTTTTTAACGTAATCGTAAATACCGGTGCCCTCGGGTATGGTTACCCTAACGATAGAAGCGTTTCCCTGCTGTGTAAGTGCCTCGGCAATTTCGGCATAGCTTGCTCCCTTATTAAACTCGTACCTGCCGAATTTAAAATCAGAGCCCAAGCCGCGAGCCTTGCAGTAAGCCTTAAACATAAGGGCGCTGTTTATAACCCCTGCACTTTCAAGCTCTTCGGCTATAACATAGGCAGAGGAGCCCTTATCAATATTAACGGCGGCAGTTTTATTTAATTTTCCGCCGATTTCAAGAAAAGCAAAGGTGCCTAATGCAATACAAGCTGCAAGAAAAATGCAAAGCACTGAAATAATTGCCGTTTTTATGGTTTTTTTACGTTTCTTTTCCTTACGAGCGGCACGCCTTTCCTTTGCTCTATCGGCAAGGTTTTCGTAAAGCTCGTCGTTTTTTTCGGTTTCGGCAGAGCCTAAAACATCCTTATTTTCTTCGTTCATACTATTCATCGTCGCACATCATCATTGAAGCCTTCAGTGCTTCAACCTTAGTACTGTCCTTTATAATATATTCCGCCAAGGCAAAGCCAAAACGGTATGCTGCACCGGGCCCCCATGCGGTGATTACGGTGCTTTTTTGGTTGCTTATAACAAGAGGAAGCCTTTTATAATTACCCTTTATCCCCTTTTCAAAGCCCGGATAACAGGTAAAATCACGGTTATCAAGCACACCGAGCCTTCCGAAAACGCTGGGCGCGGCGCAAAGGGCGGCAAGAAGCTTGCCCTCGTTATGGCTTTTTACTATTAAATCGCAAAGAGCTTGATTATTACCGAGATTAGTGGTACCCGGCATACCGCCCGGAAGCACCAATGCCGATAAATTTGAAAAATCAGCCTCATAAACGGTAACGTCGGCGGTTACCGTAACGGCGTGACTGCCCTTTACCTCCTTGCCCGTAACACCAACGGTAGTAACGGGAATATTCAAACGCCTGAGTATATCAACGGGGGCAATAGCCTCCATTTCCTCAAAGCCGTCGGCTAAAAATACGTAAACCATAATTTCTCCTTAAAGCACCTTTAATACTTCATTTAAAACGTCGTGAGCAATGTCGTCAATTGTTCTTGCTTCACCGTTTTCGGCACAGCTTATAATATTCCAACCCGAATAGTCGGCGGTAAAAACAGCCGACTGACGGCAATGCTCAAGGTATTCGGTATCCCTTTCGTGAATATCCTTTTTATCCTCGTCTCCCTTGTAACGGCCTGTCATAAGCTTTTGAGAAACCTCAATAGGCATATCAAGAAAAATAACCTTATCGGGAGCCGGAATACCCATTTTTTTATACTCAAAATCATAAAGCCAATCGAGAAAGCTCTCCCACTGCTCTTTTGGGAGCTTTGAGTTTTGATGAACGGCATTGGAGGTAACGTATCTGCCTGCTATAACCACACCGCCTGCGTTATAATATTCGCCCCAATATTTTTTAAAGGAGGCATAGCGGTCAACGGCGTAAAAGGTTGAAGCGGCATAGGCGTTAACGTCACCCGGTTTATTGCCGAATTCCCCGGCGAGGTACATTTTCACAAGGGTGCTGGAAGGGTGCTCATAATCGGGAAAGGATACCATACGGCAATCAATACCCTTCTCGGTTAAATGCTTATACAATAATTCAAGCTGAGTTGACTTTCCGCTTCCGTCAAGTCCCTCTATTACAATAAGTTTGCCCATTATTTTCCACCGTTCTTAATTTTTTCGGTAAGCTCTTTTATTTCCTTCGCCTTACCGCAGCTCATTTTACCCTCGGGACACGCGCCGCCCACACAGGGTGCGCCTGCCTTTTTAAACAGCTGAGGAGCAACGTTGTACACAAGGGCGAGCATTTGGTTGGCAACCTCCCTTATTTCCCACTGGGCACGGTTACAGCAGCGGTGATGGAAAAAGTTCATAAGCGACCTTGTATTCATAGTAACAATCATTTTGGTTTCGCAGGCGTTTGGAAGCACGAATCTGGCATCCTCAATTGCCTTTTTCTCGGCGGCTCGGTTTGCCGCCTTTTCATCCATACCGTCGTTAAGCATTTCCTTAAGATGCTTTTCCTTTAATACGGCGGTAATGCGATCGTAATCCTCTTGGTCGCGCTTCATAGACTCCTTAAAGATTTCCAAAGCCTCGGGACAGGCTTCGATTTCAGGCGGAAGCACGTAGCCGAATTGCTTTTCGGTTACGTAGCGCTGACTTTGTACCGAAAAGGAGGCTATACGATGCCTTGTTATTTGAGCAAGCAAGGCTCTGGACACACCTTCAATACCAAAGGTAAAATAAGCGTGCTCGGTAGGGCTTTCGTGTCCGAGAGAAGCGAGCATATCAACAAAATCAGCCGCCTTTTGCTCGTCAAGACCTTCCCTTACGGTGTCAATACTTGCAGGGCTGTAGCACAGCTTTGCCGCGCTGGCAATGGTTATTTCAGGATTCGGAGTGTAGGTTAAAAGCGTTACTTTAGGCATTTTTATTCCTCCCGATTATGCATTATAATTATATCTTTTAACATTATACCAAAAACCTTCAATATATTCAACGAAATTTTTATTAATATATGTCGAAAAAAGGCTTTATTATTTTCGAGTTTTGTGTTAATATATTATTAACAGGAAAAATGGGAGGATTATTTATGGCAAGTATTGATTTAACACACACACCGTACGGCGACCTCGCTATAGTTAGTATGCGCGGTTGCGAAGATATTGCATCTAAGGTAGACTATTACCTTATGCAGTGGCGCGGAATGCCTTCGGAGCACAGCTACGTTATTAAGGCAAACTGTCCCCGTTTCGGCACAGGTGAGGCTAAGGGTGTTCTTAACCACACTGCTCGCGGACTTGACGCCTACATTATCTGCGACTGCTTTAATCACGGTGTTACCTACAAAATGTACGGTAAAGAGGTTCCTATGAGTCCTGACGACCATTTTCAGGATTTAAAGAGAATTATCGCCGCATTCGGCGGTAAGGCAAGAAGAATTACCGTTATTATGCCTATGCTTTACGAGGGCAGACAGCACAGAAGAAGCACCAGAGAATCTATGGACTGTGCTCTTGCACTTCAGGAGCTCGTTCATATGGGCGTTAAGAACATTATTACCTTTGATGCTCACGACCCCAGAGTAAACAACGCTATTCCCTTGGACGGCTTCGACAACGTTCAGGCAACCTATCAAATGATTAAGGCTCTTTTAAAGAACGTTCCCGACGTTAAGCTTGACAAGGACCACACCATGATAGTTTCCCCCGACGAGGGCGGTATGGGCAGATGTATTTACTATTCTTCCGTACTCGGTCTTCCTTTAGGTATGTTCTATAAGAGAAGAAATTATTCGGTAATCGTTAACGGCAAAAACCCCATTGAGGCTCACGAGTTCTTAGGTAACGACGTTAAGGGCAAGGACCTTATTATTGTTGACGATATGATTTCCTCGGGCGAATCTATGCTTGACGTTTCCGCCCGTCTTAAAAAGGAAGGCGCCAAGAGAGTGTTTATCTTCTCTACCTTCGGTCTTTTCGTTGACGGCTATGATAAGTTCGACGAATACTATAAGAACGGTTTAATAGATAAAATCTTTACCACCAACCTTATTTATAACGAGCCCGAGCTTCTTACCAAGGAATGGTATTGCAACGTTAATATGGCAAAATACATTGCACTTCTCGTTGACACCCTTAACTGCGACAATTCCATAAGCGAGCTGTTAAACCCCATTGACCGTATCAAGAACATAGTTAAAAAATATAACGAAAACGGCAAAATCTAATCAGTAACAAAGTATTAAACCCCGTCCCAATGGACGGGGTTTCGTTATTTAATAAGCCTTAGCACCTGATAAGCGGTAGCCGAAAGATTATTATATGCGTTTTCCTTATTTAAGGCTTCGTCAAGGGTAACCACACCGCGAAGAATAGGGAAAAAAGCATCTATTCCGTGGTCGTTTATTATTTCGGCATCCATTGTTACACAGCCTGCAAAGGCGATAACCCTTTTGCCGTATTTTTTAGCAAGCCTTGCTACCCCTATGGGGGCTTTTCCCATTACGGTTTGGCTGTCGAGTCTGCCCTCGCCCGTTATAACAAGGTCGGCTTCTTTTATATATTCCTCAAGACGAGTTTCGTTAAGTATTATTTCAACGCCCTTTAGAAGCTCGGCATTCAAGAAGGTTTTAAAGGCAAAACCCAAGCCGCCTGCCGCGCCTGCTCCGGGAAAGCTCTCGTTATCAGTACCTAAGGTGCTTTTGCATATACCCGCATAGCTTTTAAGCCATAAATCCATATGGGCTATCATTTCTTCATCGGCTCCCTTTTGAGGAGCAAATACTCGGCTGCAGCCCTTTTCGCCGCAGAGAGGGTTATCTACGTCGCAGGCAATTTTAAAGGAGCATTGACGAAGCTCCTTTAAAGCGTTTTCGCATTTTATACTTTTTAAAGTCTTAAGACCCTTTGCGCCAAGCGGTATTTTTTCGCCCTTTTCATTTAAAAACTCAAAGCCCAAGGCGGTAAGCATACCAACACCGCCGTCATTGGTGGCACTGCCCCCAATACCCATAATAAAGCTTCGACAGCCCTTATTTATTGCGTCCTTTATCATTTCGCCCACGCCAAAGGTGGTGGCGTTAAAGGGGTTAAGCTCTTCCCTTTTTACAAGGGTTATTCCTGCCGCCGCCGACATTTCCATAATGGCGGTTTTGTCATTTAAAATGCAATAATTTGCCGTAACCTTTTCACCCAAGGGTCCGGTAACCGAAACCGAAGCCATTTCACCGCCAAGGCCTTTGAAAAGCGCCTCAACGGTGCCCTCACCTCCGTCGGCCAAAGGACGTACAACGGCCGTATTGTTTTTATCTATTCTTAAAACAGCTTCCTTTACGGCGTTGCCGGCCTCTATGGAAGAAAGACTTCCTTTAAAGGAATCAATAGCTATTACTACCTTCATTATAAAAACCTCACACCTATACCATAACCTGTTTTTCCTCCGTTCAAAAGGTGCTTTTTATACGCCCTTTGAAGCGAAGTGTTTTCGGTTAAGTATTCAACTCTTTTTTCTTCGGTACCGAAAATTCTGTATAAGTCTCCGTTATCCTTTTTTATTCCGTAGTCGAAAACGTCGAATAATTTCATAAAGCGGTAAATGTTGCTTTGGTGGTTAAGCATTGTTTCGTGCTCGGGATATAAAAGCCAGGAAGAACATTTGGCGGCATAAGGTTTATCAATAATATCCTTATAAAATTCTTTTGCTCTTTCAAAAGACTCCAAAGCAAGCTCTTCGCTTAAAGGCTCACCCGAACCAGGAATATGCACGTTAAGCACCTTGCTTTCGGGAGTAAGGGTTTTACCGTCTTTAGAATAATCGCAACCGAATTTAATAACCTCGTACTGAAAACGTCCAATACAAAAACGTTCCATTTTCACAAAACCTACAAACCAGGAAACATAAAGCACACCCAGTATTCCTCTGGTTGCTTTACAGTCTTCCATCTGATAGCGGAAATCCTTTACGGTATCATAGTAAATATCAAGAGATACTCCTTTTTCCTTATAATATTCCTTAAGCTTTCTGCTAAAGCATATAAAGAGAAGAAGCTCTGCGGTATATTCGTAAACGTAAGCGATTTTCGCCGCTTTATCGGCAAGTTTTATGGCTTCGCCGTAATCACAGTCGATTCTTTCTTCATAAAGCTCTAACGCTTTGTTAAAAGCTTCAGCGGCAGAAGCTGTAGACTGAATTTTATCGTAAGCGGCAAGAAGTTTTTTTGCGTCAGCACATTCATACCCGTTTTTATTAAAAAAGGCTTCAAGATAATTTCTCATATTTATTTCCTTTCCCGTTATCTGTTTTTCAGTAAAAGAACACACCGACGCCGTAGCCGGTTTTACCGCCTGCTAAAAGGTGCTTTTTATACGCTTTTTGCAAAGACGTCTTTTCGGGCAAGTATTCGGGACGCTTTTCGTAGGTGCCGAAAATTCTGTATAAATCCCAATTGTCCTTTTTTATTCCGTAATCAAGATAATCGAACATTTTAGCAAAACGATAAATATTACTTTCGTGACTGAGCATTGTTTCGTGCTCAGGGTACATAAGCCAAGAACTGCATTTAAAGGCGAAGGGTTCACCAATTTCGTTTTTATAAAACTCTTTTGCCATTTTAAAGGACTCCAGTGCAAGCTCTTCGCTTAACGGCTCGCCGGAAGCAGGAATATGTACGTTAAGTACCTTGCTTTCAGGAGTAAGCACCTTGCCGTCTTTTTCATAATCATAACCAAAGTTTATAATTTCATACTGAAATCTGCCAACCCCGAATCTGGTCATACGAATAAAGCCCATACACCAGTCTGCACACTCAGTACCTATAATTCCTCTTACCTGCTTACAAATTTGCATTTGATAGCGAAAATCATTAACGGTAGCGTTAAATATTTCTTCGCTTATCCCTTTTTGGTCATATCTTTCCTTAAGTTTTTTAGTAAACAAAAGAAACATTATAAGCTCTGCCGTATATTCGTAAATATAAAGCTTCTTTGCGGCTTTGTCCGCAAGGCTCACAATATCGCCGTATTCGCAGTTTATATTTTCATCATATAAAGCAACAGCCTTTTCAAAACAGCCTTTTGCTTCGGTATCAGAACAAATTTTATCATAACAGCCGAGGAGATATAAGCTATCCTCTTCGGTATAACCGTGCTTCTTCAAAAAGCCTTCAAGGTATTTTCTCATATCACTCACTCCTTTTTCACAATTATATCATCATTAAATAGTTAAGTAAATAAAAAAATGGCGGATAATCCGCCATTTTATAAAAATATTCCGTATATTAAAAGCATATAATTTTCGTTAAGACACTTAACCTTAGCTTTATTTATTTTTCTTTCGCCCATAGTTTTTAAATCAAGGCGGTTAAATCCTTCCCCTTAAATCACAAACAGCGGCAAGCACACCCGTACAGTTAAAATCCACACCGATTATGTAGTTATCATCCTATACAATAACTACCGTACTTTGATATACTGATTATATCAAATAATATTTTGTCAATTAAGTAAAGGAAAAAATATGTTCAAAAAAATCTATTGTTTTTTTAAAGGAAGAAATATATAATAATAAAAAACATCCGGAGGATTACTTATGGTACTTAACAAATACGACAGTGATACCTTTATGACCCCAATTTGGGAAGGTAACACAGTTTATCACGAAGCGGTAATGTTTTACGATTCAGCAGACGGCTACGTTTCAAAGGTTAAAAAGCTTCTTTATCCTATTGATGAAATTATTTCGGTAAGAAACAACGACCTTGATAAGGAATACGTTAACGGAGTAGACTTTAAGGTTGAAGATGGCAAGCTCGTTTTTATCGAGGGCGGCAACTGTCCTCTTTGGAAGGGTTATTTAACCGTGCCCATTGACGCTAAAGACGATTATTTCGACCCACAGCTCACCACCGGCACTTCTCCTAACGTTGCTTCTTGGTACAGATTAGAGGAAAACGGCGATAAAGGACTTAACCTTATTTACGACGCTTATCACGAAAAGGTTACCCTTTACGTAAGCTATACTCATTCAAAAACCTGGGCCGATTTGGGAGAAGAGGGCTACTCCCCCGTTGCGCCCGAAAACAAAAGTGAAAAGGTTAAGCATTTTTACGAAAAGTTAGCCTCGGGAGAAGACGTAGCCGTATTGGTTCACGGCGATTCTACCGCTACGGGTTGTACTTCTACGGGAGCCAACGTAAACTATGAGCTTTTCGGCAAAACGCCCAACGAAAACGGAGAATACAGCGTAACCTTAAGAAAAGAAAAGGGCTACGGCATAAGCGCTCCCACCTTCTTTGAGCAAGCAACAAACGAGCTTATTAAACGTTTCGGTAAAGGAAATAAGGTTAATTACTATAACATAAGCTGCGGCGGCACCGTCGCAAAATGGGGAGATGAAAACCTTCTGCCAAGAATAGAGGCTATGAATAGATATTACGGCAAGACCGTTACTCCCGATATTATTTTTATTAAATATTTTGCCAACAACTTAAGAACCGCTCCCGATTCTTATCGTTCATCCTTTGAGGGTATGATTGAAAACCTCCAAAAGCTTTACCCCGAAGCCCCTATCGTTCTTATTTCCGGAAAGGTAAATAACGAAAAAAGTTATATTTTCAGAGATTCCCGCGATAACTCTTTAAAGCTTCAACAAGCACTTTGCGAATTGGAAAATAAATACGATAACTGTGTCGCCGTAAAAGCCACCGACATTTGGCTTTCTATTCTTAAATCAAAGGAATGTGAGGATTATCTTTCCAATAACATTAACCACGCCAACGACTTCTGGGCAAAAATAACGGCGCAGATTATAGTTGCGACAATAGAAAATAAGTAAAAACAAAAACGGCAGTAATTACTGCCGTTTTATTTTGCGTTTTATTTTGCGAAGGGCTTTACCGAATACCGATACGTAGCAAAGCATATACACTTTATACTTAAAATCGCTGATTTTAATTTTTTTGCCTTTTCTGAAAAAAGCCACCGCTTTGCCTATTATCCGTTCCTTTTCAAAAGGCTCGTCCCTTGTCAGCAAGGAATCGCCCTCGGTATAAACCGTATCACCCTTTATTTTAACAATTCTGTGAAGCACAAAGCCCTCATCGTCACGTTTAAACAGCACCACGTCGCCCTTTTTGTAGGCTTGCGCTTTTTTTACCGTTACGCTATCCCCCGAACGAAGCAGAGGAAGCATGCTTGAGCCGTTGGTATTAAAGGTGACCTCCATATCGTTTAAAAGCATTTCCTCTATTGCAGGCAAAAGCTGACTAAGCGTTACGGGCATGGCGGTTTTCATTTTTTCATAAGAGGTGTAGGCGGCGCTTATATCCATATTACACTTCATTTTATAAAGGCGAGCCTTACTAAGCACCTTATCGGTAACGTTCAGGCGCTTTATTACCCTTTCCTCCTTCTTCATACCGTCAGACTGAGCAAGAAACAACGGAAGCGCTTCCTTTACCGAAATTTCCTCGATTCGGTTTTCGTTTCCTCTGCTTAAAAAGCAAATACCTCCAAGCAAATAGCCACGGTTAACGCTTATGTCGTGCTTGCCGCTAAAGGGAGTACCGTAGACTATAAGGTTACCCCCCACAGCCCTTATTGCAGGCTTATCGTCGTTAAGTATTACGGCATTTGGAAAGGCCTTAAGCCACAGCGCGGTATGGGTGGATTTGCCAACCCCCGAATTTGCAGAAAAAAGGTAGGCTCTGCCGTCAAGGGCAACGGCAGAGGAATGAAGCATAAGTCCGTCGTAATCGTGAAGAACATCGTAAAACATTGCGCCGCAAAGAAGATACTCAAGCTCGGCGTCACCAAGTCCCTCAAATTTAATTCTTGCTTTTTCCATTACCTCATCGGGAACGCTTATTTGGGCAACGGGCTTTTCCTTGCCATTATAAAGATAGGGCTGTGCGCGACCTTCAAGCAGACCGTATTTTACGTCAATAGCAACTACAATATCGGCAATTTTATAGGTATTCACTTTTACACTCCTTATCCTTTATTAACAATTTTTACGTTTTCTTCCCCTAAAATGCTTTTAAGGGTGTTTATAATATCGTCGGTTGGGTTTATCCACATACGCTCGGGAGCGCAATAGCTTTTTTTGTCGGAATCGCAGTAAATATATACGGGGCAGTTCCCCTGCGCTTCGCTAAGTATAGGAGTAACCCTTTGCATTTTAACGCCGTCCATATAGTCTACCCTTATATAAATTTTCGGCTTTTCCTTTTCCTTGGTTGCTACAAAGCCCTTTGCAAAGGCAGGTAAAGCATCAACCCGTTCAAGAATTATTTCGGTGGGGCGGTCTTCCCTTTCGCTTATTTTACCCGTTATGCGAAGCACCTTTGACACCGAAAGCATAGCCTGAAACTGCGCGTAAGCCTTGGAAAAACAAATTACGTCTATATTGCCGCTTAAATCCTCTACGTTAAGGGTACACAGCATTTGTCCGCTTTTAAGCTGTTTTACGTTAATATCCGATATCATAGCAACAATTAAAATACGCTTATTGTCGTTGCCCTCGCCAAGTATAATATCCCTTATCTTCGTAGCACCCGAGGAGCGCGCATAGGCTTCATATTCCTGCATTGGATGACCCGTAAGGTACATTCCCGTTGCTTCCTTTTCAAGGGCATAAAGCTGAGTTTTTTCCATTTCCTCTAAAAACGGAAGCTTATAGGAAGGACCTTCGGCCTCTGCTTGACTGAATAAATCCATTTGTCCGCCCATTTCAAAACGGCTTTTGCTTTCGGCGGCGCTGAGCACCGCTTCTATAGAGTAAAGCATTTGTCGACGGTTTTCCTCCAAAGCATCCATAGCACCGCTTTTTATAAGATTTTCAAGTGCTCTTCGGTTAAATTCACGGGAATAATTTCTAAAGCAGAAATCGTACATTGAAGTATATTTTCCGCCTGTTTTTCTTTGGTCGATTATTTTTTTAGCGGCAACTCTGCCCAAGTTTTTGATAACCAAAAGTCCAAAGCGTATGCCATTTTCCGACACCGTCATATATTCTTCGCTTTCGTTAACACAGGGAGGCAGAATTGCAATGCCCAGCCGCTGACATTCGGCAATATATTCCAGCACCTTGGCGGGGTTTTCCATAACGCTTGTAATAAGCGCCGCCATATATTGTGCAGGATAATGGCACTTAAGATAAGCGGTTTGATAAGCAACGTAGCCGTAAGCCGCCGCATGAGATTTATTAAAGGCATAGGAGCTGAATGCGGCCATATCATCGAATATTTTTTCAGCAACCTCTCTAAGTACTCCGTTTTTAACGGCACCCTCAATAAACACTCCTCTTTCGGCCTCCATAACACTGTGCTTTTTCTTCGACATAGCGCGACGCACAATATCGGCCCTGCCAAGGGAATAGCCTGCAAGGTTACGGCAAATTTGCATAACCTGCTCCTGATAAACTATACAGCCGTATGTGATATCCAAAATCGGCTTTAAAAGCGGAGTTGCATACTTAATATCCTGTGGATGGAAACGGTTGTGCACGTAGGTTGGTATGGAATCCATAGGGCCGGGGCGGTAAAGAGAAAGTATTGCTATAAGGTCCTCGATATTTTCAGGCTTAAAGGTTCTGACAACGTTGGTCATACCCTCGCTTTCATACTGAAAAACTCCTAAGGTGTGTCCCTTTCCCATCATTTCAAGGGTAGCCTTATCGTTTAAGGGAATTTTATCCGCCGAAAATTCGGGATTTATCCTTTTTATGCTGTTTTCGGCATCTCTTATAACCGTAAGGTTTCTGAGCCCCAAAAAGTCCATTTTAAGAAGCCCTAACTCATCTAAGGCGGTCATAGTGTACTGAGTGACCACCGCCTCGTCGTTTAAGGAAAGCGGCACGTATTCACTTACCGCCCTGTCGCAAATAACGACACCTGCGGCATGGGTAGAGGCGTGACGCGGCATACCCTCTAACTTCAGAGCGGTATCTATAAGCTCCTTAACCGATTGGTCGGTTTCGTAAAGTGCTTTAAGCTCAGGCACCCGTTTTACTGCCGAGCTTAAATCGGTATGGTAATCCCTTGGTATAAGCTTTGCAACCTTATCGCAAAGATTATATGGAAGGTCCATAACTCTTCCTACGTCCCTTACGGCGTTTCGCGCCGCCAAAGTACCGAAAGTAACAATCTGCGCCACTCTGTCACTGCCGTATTTTTCAACTACGTAGTCAATAACCTCCTGACGTCTTACGTAGCAGAAGTCAATATCAAAGTCGGGCATTGAAACACGCTCGGGATTTAAAAAGCGTTCAAAAAGCAAGCCGTATTTCAAGGGGTCAATACCCGTTATTCCCGTACAGTAAGCGGCAATACTGCCTGCGCCCGAGCCACGCCCGGGGCCTACGGGAATACCCTTGCTTTTGGCATACATAACAAAATCCTGCACTATAAGGTAATAGTCGGTATAGCCCATTTTTTCTATTACCTGAAGCTCAAAATCAAGCCTTTCCTTTGCCGCGGGAATTTCGTTTTCGCCGTAAAGCTCGTATAATCCCTTGTAGCATTTTTCCTTTAAATAAAGCGCGTGATCCTTATTTCCTATATCAAAAAGCGGTAGCTTTATATGCCCGAATTCAAATTCAAAATTGCACATATCGGCAATTTTAACAGTGTTTTCTATTGCACCCTCAAAACGGGAAAACAGCCTTGACATTTCGTCGCCCGATTTGAGATAAAATTCGTCGGTTTCAAATTCAAGAGTATCCTCATCGTTAAGCTTTTTGCCCGTTTGCAGGCAAATAAGCACCTTTTGAGTTTTGGCGTCCTCCTTTTCAATATAGTGGACGTCGTTGGTGGCAACCATAGGTATACCCGTTTCACGGGACAACCGAAGCAAATCGGGTAAAATTCGCTTCTGCGCCATAATGGAATGGTCCTGAAGCTCAATATAATAATTATCCTTACCGAAAAGGTCGCTGTACCAAAGGGCGACCCTTTTGGCTCCCTCGTAATCCCCTGTGCTAAGCAGTCGCGGAATTTCACCTGCAAGGCAGGCGGAAAGGGCAATAAGCCCCTCGCTGTGCTCCTTTAAAAGTTCCTTATCAATACGGGGGCGGGAATAAAAGCCTTCAGTAAAGCCTAAGGACACCATTTTAATAAGGTTTTTATAGCCCGTTTCGTTTTTGCAAAGAAGTACCAAATGGTTATAATCGCTGTCGGGTCCCCTTTGCTTATCAAAGCGTGACCTTGGGGCAACGTAAACCTCACAGCCTATAATGGGCTTAACCCCTGCCGCCTTTGCTTCCTTAAAAAAATTCACGGCGCCGTACATTACGCCGTGATCGGTTACAGCAACAGCTCTTTGTCCTCTTGCCTTCACCGCATCAAAAAGAGAGCCGATACGGCAACAGCCGTCCAGCAGGCTATATTCGGTGTGAAGGTGAAGGTGGACAAAATCAGTCATCGTTTTTCTGTTCCTCAATTAATTTTTCTGCCATTTCCATTATCTTTTTCAGTCGGTGATTAAGTCCCGAACGGGTAATTGCTTCGCCGCTGAGTCTGCAAAGCTCGCTAAGGGAAGCACCGGGGTTTTCCTTTCTGAGCATTGCAACGGAATAAAGCTCGTCGCTGAGTGCTTCAAGCTTTCCCGCCTTTATAAGAACATCTATTGCCCTGCACTGAGCAAAGGAGGCATCTACCTGCTTACCTATGTTGCCCATTTCAAGGTTACTTTT
The DNA here is from genome assembly GCA_017474125.1 of Clostridia bacterium. Classification (GTDB taxonomy): domain Bacteria; phylum Bacillota; class Clostridia; order Oscillospirales; family Acutalibacteraceae; genus SIG607. The sequence continues at coordinate 18,757 of JAFVIF010000043.1, read as the reverse complement.
TCGGTTTTCCTTATTTCTTATGGTTTTGGTAACCTGAACCTCGATAAACTCAAGCACCTTTTTATTGGCACCCATAAGCGTTAAAAGCTCTTCAATGGTTTCGCTTTGATTAAAATAAATTACCGTACTGTTACCGCGCATACTCCTTTTGGGAGAAAGCCCCCTGCTTATGAGAAGGCTGTAAAATTCAAGAGCCAGTGTAAAATCCCTTATAACAAATTCGGTATGATAGTTTTTGTAAGGGTCGCTCATTTGTCCGCAAGCAAGAAAAGCTCCGCGAATAAAGCTTCCGAAACAGCAGTCCCTTTTGAAAACGTCGTGATTAATGCTTAAAAGATCGGCACCGTTATAGCCGAAGGCAGACATAACGCTTGCGCAGGAATTTGGGTCGGTAACCGAAATGTTATAAATAGTAACCTTTTTACCCGTTTTTTTAACTGCGGGAATAATGGCGAAATTCTTTTTTAAATACTTTATGTACCTTGCCGAAATTTTTTCGTTTTCGGTTATAAGCGAAATATTTTTAAAGGAAAAAGAGCGTCCGAAAAGCATAAAGCCGTAGCATTCGGCAACCTGACAGCAGCCCGACCGCTTTTCAATGCATAAATCGTTTTTAAGCTCACTGCAAAAAGACACGCCGTTCCCTCCCTTTACAGATTTTATCTGCCTACAAATATAAGCTCGGTATGAAGCTCAACCTTATCCTGCTCCAAAACCTTTTGCTGAATAATTTTAATAAGCTCTTTAACGTCCTTTGCCGTTGCAGAGCCCGTATTAATGATAAAGCCTGCATGCTTTTCACTAACCTGAGCACCGCCCACGCTTACACCCTTAAAGCCGTTTTTCTCAATGAGTGCGCCTGCAAAATAGCCCTCGGGACGCTTAAAGACACTTCCCGCGCTTGGGTATTCAAGGGGTTGCTTAGTTTTACGGCGATTCATAAAATCGTCCATTCGCGCGTTTATTTCCTGCTTTTCGTCCTGCTTTAGCTCAAAGCTGACGCTAAGCACGGTCATATTTTTTTCCTTAAAAATACTGTGCCTATAGGAAAGCTCCATTTCCTGTAACGGCATTTCAAAGATTTCGCCGTCAAATGACAGCACCCTTGCCGATAAAACGACGTCCTTCATTTCGCCGCCGTAGGCACCTGCATTCATATAAAGCGCGCCGCCCACGCTACCCGGTATGCCGTAAGCAAACTCAAGCCCCGAAAGGCTACAGTCACGGGCATAGGTACATAAAGCGGCAAGGCTTGCGCCTGCACCTGCGCTTACGCGGTTGCTTCCCGTAAGCTCTACCTTATTCATAGCGGCAAGGCTTATTACCGCGCCGCAAATACCGTCGTCCGAAACCACGAGATTACTTCCCCTGCCTATTATCATAAAGGGTACCCTTTCAGCCTTTAAAAAGGAAAGGAGAGCGCAAAGCTTATTTTCGTTTTCGGGAGAAATAAATAAATCGGCATTTCCGCCAATATGAAAGCTGGTATGCAGCTTCATAGACTCGTTAAGGCTATATTGAATTTCTTCATTAACGCAAAACTGCTCAACAGTCTGCCACGCCATAAATTACACCCTTTCGGATTACTTATAAAGTTTATACAGAGAAGCCGCACCAATAATACCTGCATCGTTGCCAAGCTCAGCAGGTAAAATTTCGCAGGGCTTACCCATAGTTGTATAAATTTCCTCATTTACAAATTCCTTAATAGGATTAACAAGGGTTTCCTTTTCGTTGGATATACCGCCGCCTATACATATTTTTTGAGGCTGGAATACGTTAATAATGTTTGCAAGGCCGACAGCAACGTACTTTTCGTACTGTGCAACAACCTCACATGCCGCCTTGTCACCCCTTCTCATACCGTCAAAGGCAATTCTGCCGTTAACGTTATCAAGGCTGCCGTCCGCAAGCTCCCACATTACACTGTCCTTGTTCTTTTCCATAGCTGCCTTGGTTTGACGGATAAGAGCGGTTGCCGAAGCATAAGCCTCCCAACAGCCCTTTCTGCCGCAAGAGCAGGGCTCGCCGTCAACGCAAATTACGGTGTGACCCAATTCGCCGCCTGCATAGTTAGAGCCTGAAAATAGCTTGCCGTCGATAATAATACCGCCGCCGACACCTGTACCGAGGGTTACGGCCACGCAGGAATCAACGCCTCGGCCGCTTCCGGCAAGGAATTCACCGTAAGCAGCGGCATTTGCGTCGTTTTCAATGTAAAAATCAACTCCCGTACGTTCTTTAAGCATAGCGGCGAGAGGCACGTTATTAAACTTAAGATTATTAGCGTAAACAACTACGCCGTCAATAGGATTAATAGCACCGGGACTGCCAACGCCACAGGCCTTTACGTCCTTTATGGAAATACCTGCGTTTTCGCAGGCCATAAAGCAGGCCTTTGCCATATCGTCTGCAATTTCATTTGCAGGACGGGGACTGTTGGTTTTAATTTTTCCCTTTGCAATTACGTTATAATTTTCATCAACAAGGCCTGCAACTATATTAGTGCCGCCTAAATCAATTCCCAAAGTATACATTTAGTTTTCCTCCACAAAACTGTTTAATATTATCTATTGATACGGATCAACCGGCGTTTCCTCGCCGCTGTCGCCTTCGAGCATACCGAGTTTTTTAAGAAGATCCTCAGCAGCATTGTATCCAAGCTTTTTCTGACGGTTGTTCATTGAAGCAACCTCAATAATTACAGCCAGATTTCTACCGGGCTTTACGGGTATTGTAACCGACGGAACGGTTATACCCAAAATTTCCATAGTTTTCTCTTCAAGACCCATTCGGTCGTATACCTTGTTTACGTCCCAAGGCTCAAGGTTAATTACCATATCAATTTTTTCGGTAAGCTTAACCGAGCCCACACCGAATATACGGCTTGCGTTAATAATGCCTATACCGCGAAGCTCAATAAAGTGGCGAATGTTATCGGGAGCGCTTCCTACCAAGGATTTACTTGAAACCTTTCTTATTTCAACCGCATCGTCGGCAATAAGACGGTGACCGCGCTTTACAAGCTCAATAGCGGTTTCGCTTTTACCTACGCCGCTTTCGCCAAGCAGTAAAATACCCTCGCCGTAAACCTCAACCAAAACGCCGTGACGTGTAATACGGGGAGCAAGCTGAAGGTTAAGAAAAGCAATAAGAGCAGCCGAAACACCCGAGGTAGAATCCTTGCTTCTCAGCACGGGAACCTCGTATTTTCGGGCAAGCTCAATTACAAAATCGGGAACTTCAAGGCCTCTGGCAATAATAATTGCAGGCGGCTTTTGAGAAAGGAAGGTGGCATAGCGTGATTCCTGCTCCTCCCTGCTTAATTCCTCAAGGTAGCCCTCCTCGGTTTTTCCTATAATTTGAATACGACTGTTATCAAAATATCCGTAAAAACCTGCAAGCTGAATACCGGGACGGTTAATTTCAGCACTTTTTATTAAAATATCATCTGCCTTACAGGGCAAATAAAGGGTTTCAAGAGAAAGCTCCTTTATAATCTTTTCCAAGGAAACCGTAAAATTAGTATGCATAAGGGCGCGCTCCTTTCATTCTTCCCTATATTATACTACATAACCCACCGTTTTTAAAGTTTAATTTAACCTAAAACCATAAAAACTGACAACTTTATTTTACAGTCAAACCTTAAAAATTACAATACTAAAATAAATATTAACTAATAAATATTATTTTTCTCTTTTATATTGAAAATAAACGGCGGATGTTCTATAATGGTTATGATTGTTGTGCAAAATTAAATCATAAAATCAAATTTTGCTTCGGCCCGCTTAAAAGCGGCCTGACGAAACGCTTTACGTGTTTTTAAAAACTGCAATCATAATAAAGAGAATAACCTAAAGAACAAGGAGCCTTGAAGTAAATGAAACTTGGAATTGTAGGACTTCCGAACGTCGGAAAATCCACTTTATTTAATGCTATAACAAATGCAGGGGCACAGTCGGCGAACTTCCCCTTCTGCACCATTGAGCCCAACGTCGGCGTGGTTGCCGTTCCCGATAAGCGCTTAGACGTATTAAGGGATATGTACACCGAGGGCACAAAGGTACCTCCCGTTGTTCCCGCAATTATTGAATTCGTTGATATTGCAGGCCTTGTTAAGGGCGCTTCCAAGGGTGAAGGTCTCGGCAACAAGTTCCTTGCAAATATCAGAGAGGTTGACGCTATCGTTCACGTTGTAAGGTGCTTTGAAAACGACAATATTATTCACGTTGAAGGCAGTATCGACCCTCTGCGTGATATTGAAACCATCGACCTTGAGCTTATTTTCTCCGATATGGAAATGGTTGAACGCAGAATTGCCAAAACCTCTAAGGATTTAAAGGGCAACAAAGCCCTGCAGGTCGAGCTTGACTTCTTAAAGCGCCTTTACGACCACCTTGAAAGCGGTAAAAGTGCAAGAAGCATGACCGTTTCTAAGGATGAGCAGGAAATTTTAGACACCATATTCCTGCTTACCACCAAGCCTATCATTTATGCCGCTAATCTCAGCGAGGAGGATTTTGCAGGCAAGGAGCCCGAAGACAATCCCCACTTTTTAAAGGTTAAGGAGCTTGCCGCCAAGGAGGGCGCCGAGGTACTTCCCATTTGCGCTCAAATGGAGGCTGATATTGCCGATATGAGCGACGAGGAGAAGGAAATGTTCTTATCCGATTTAGGCCTTACCTCATCGGGTCTTGACCGCCTTATTCAAAAAAGCTACAGCCTTTTAGGTCTTATTTCCTACCTTACCGCCGGTGAAAAGGAGGTACGCGCTTGGACAATAAAGCGCGAAACCAAGGCTCCTCAGGCGGCAGGTAAAATACACTCCGACTTTGAACGCGGCTTTATCCGTGCACAGATTATCGCCTTTGATGATTTAAACGAATGCGGCTCCCTTGCCGCCGCCCGTACCAAGGGTCTTGTAAGAACCGAGGGTAAGGAATATATTATGCAGGACGGTGACGTAGTTGAATTCTTGTTTAACGTTTAATAAATTAACCCGTTTTATCAGCCTTCTGCTTTGCCTTTCGGCATTAACTCTCTGTCTTTGCTCCTGCGGTGAAAAGTCGGTTTACAGAATAGACAGTATGAGCTGGTATCATGGGGAAAGCAACACCATAAATTATACCTACACCTACACCTCTGACAACAAGCCGAGCACCATTAAAACCGATTATCCTTTAGCGCCTTACGAAAGCTACGAGGATACCTTTACCTACGACCGGAAGGGTAATTTGGAAAGCGTTACCCGTCTTTATAACGATATGCGTATGTTGATTTACACAGCCGAAAAAATCACCAAATACAAGTATATTCTTTACGACAAGGATAATAAGGAATATTCCACCATTATTTTTGATGAAAGCGGCTTTATCGTGTCTACCCGATACGTAACCGGCTACATAACCGAATACGCCTTTGAAACCGAAGAAAACGGCAAGCCCGTTTCCTTTAAGCAGCTTGACGTGCGTCCCTCGGGCAGCAAGCGACTTATTGATTATAAAATTGATTATAAGAGCGGCGATACCTTTCTTATGTATCCTCAGGGCGACGAATTTTCCAACGATGAATATTACAAGGTAAAATTCCAAAAAATAACCGTGAAAGGTTGATGATTTAAGTTGTTACTTTATTACAGCAGTTACTATTACGGTTTTTACTTTGATGACCCCCTTTTTGTCCTTTCGATGGTACTTATTATCGCAGCGCTGATAATTACCGCCGTTGCTCAGGCAAAGGTTAAATCCTCTTTTGCAAAATACAGTCAAATGCCTGCCAATTTAACCGGTGCCGCCGCGGCCGAAAGGCTGCTTGCAGCCAACGGTGTATACAACGTTACAATCACCCGAACAAGCGGACACCTAAGTGATCATTTTGACCCGAAAACAAACACCATACGGCTTAGCGAAGCAGTATATGACTGTGCTACCGTTGCCGCTGTAGGAGTCGCCTGTCACGAAGCGGGACACGCTTTGCAGTACGCAAAAGGTTATGCACCCATAAAGCTTCGTAACGCCATAATTCCCGTCACACGCATAGGCTCGTCTCTTGCTATGCCGCTTATATTTTTAGGCTTTTTATTCGCGCCTGTTTTAGCCGAAATCGGTGTTGCCTTTTACGCGCTTTCCACCCTTTTTCAGCTTATTACCCTGCCGGTGGAGTTTAACGCCTCACGCCGTGCCTTAAGGAGTATAGAGGACTTTAATATCCTTTACGATGATGCTCAGAAAAAGGGCGCAAAAAGTGTGTTAAGTGCCGCCGCCATGACGTATCTCGGTGCACTTCTTGCCTCTCTTGCACAGCTTTTAAGGCTTATGGCAATGGTCAACCGCCGAAGGAAATAGAAATTTAAAAGTATAAATCACCTCTGCCCTCAAACAATAAGCAGGGGTGATTTTTTTGGATAAGCTTAAGGAGTACTCTATCATTTTTACCGTGGGTGCCGCAGGCTATTCAGCCATTGAAATTATATGGCGCGGCTTTACCCACCCGTCTATGGCGGCGGCAGGTGGAATTTGCTTTATTCTTATTTCCGAAATTGAAAAGCGTTTTCACGGTATTCCCTACCTTTACAAATGCATTTTGGGAAGCCTTTCGGTTACAGCGGTCGAATTAATTTTCGGAGCGGTATTTAATATTATGCTGAAGCAAAGCGTATGGGACTACAGTACAATTAAATTCAACTTTTTAGGACAAATATGCCTTTTATACTCGGTTTTATGGGGCTTTTTAACCGCCCTTGTTCTGCCCCTTTCAAGGAAACTTATTTCCGCTTTACAAAAATAATAAAGATTGGTATAATAGATAGGTAATAACTTATGCAGCGAGGTCTTTTTATGGCTTTCTTACACCGTACCTGGGCTGAAATCAGTGTTTCGGCTTTGGTACATAATTTCAAAACAATTAAAAACAGCGCTCAAAACTGCCGTCTTATGGCGGTGGTTAAGGCCGACGCCTACGGACACGATACCGAAATAGTTCTGCCCGCCCTTATGAGCGCAGGGGCCGATTCCTTTGCCGTTTCCAATATTGACGAGGCTATGGAGCTTAGAAATATGGGTGTTTCGTCCCCTATTCTCATTCTCGGTTACACTCCTCCCGAAGCGGCCAAAAGGCTTTCTGAAAACGACATTACCCAAACGGTTTACGACAAGGAATTTGGTGAAAAGCTTTCCCTTTACGCAAAAAAAGCAAACGTAACCGTAAAGGCACACATTAAGCTGGATACGGGTATGGGTCGTATAGGCTTTGATTGCCGAAACGACAGCCTTTGCGGAATGGATGACGCTTTAAGTGTTTTAAGCCTTGAAAATTTAAGCTTTGAAGGTGTTTTCACCCACTTTGCCGCCGCTGACCGAAGCGGTGATATAAACGGTGACTATACTAAGGAGCAATACAGCCGTTTTATTAAAGCGGCAGAAAAAATACAGGAAAAATGCCCCTCTGTAAAAACCGTTCATTGCTGTAATTCTGCGGGTCTGCTTCTTGAAGCCGATAAGCATTCTTCTCTTTGCCGACCGGGTGTTATTCTTTACGGCCTTTCTCCCGATAAAAATATGAAATACAGTCAAGAGCTTATTCCCGTTATGACCCTTAAAAGTGTGGTTTCTATGGTTAAATGGGTGGAAAAGGATACCGGTATAAGCTATGGGAGAACCTTTAAAGCATTAAACAAAATGAAGCTTGCCACCGTTTCGGTAGGCTACGCCGACGGTTATCCGCGACTGCTTTCCAATAAGGGTCAGGTAATTATAAACGGACAGCGTGCAAATATTGTGGGCAGAGTTTGTATGGACCAAATGATAGTTGACGTAACCCATATTGAAAAGGTGGAAATCGGTGACGAGGTTACTCTTTTCGGCAAGGATTTGCCTGTTGATGAAATTGCCGAGCTCTGCGGCACCATAAATTACGAAATAGTATGCGGCGTATCTAAACGCGTACCGAGAATCAAGGTAAACTAAAAAGCGGGTAACACAGCTTTAACGGCAAAAGCCAACCTTCAAAATTTTGAAGGTTGGCTTTTTTTATATTTCCTTTTCTATTATTAAAAGACGGTTATACTTTGCCGTTCTGTCGCTTCGCGCAGGAGCGCCCGACTTTATAAAGGGGGCGTTAACCGCAACCGAAAGGTCGGCAATAAAGCTGTCCTCACTTTCCCCCGAGCGGTGGGAAATAATACTTTTATAGCCGTATTTTTTACCCATTTCGATTACCTCTAAGGTTTCGCTGAGGGTGCCGATTTGATTAAGCTTAACGAGAACAGAATTGGCTATACACTTTTCAACCCCCATTTCAAGCCTTTTTACGTTAGTTGCGAAAAGGTCGTCTCCCACAAGGTTTATTTTTTTAGAAAGGCAGGCGGTAAGCTTTTTCCAACCGTCAAAATCGTCCTCCCCTACGCCGTCCTCAATGGACAAAACGGGATATTTTTCGGTAAGCTCCATATAATAATCAACCAATGCGTCGCTTGTCATTACGCTACCCTTTTTAGGCAAAAGGTAAGCGCTGTCCTTTACCCATTCGCTTGCGGCAACGTCAAGAGCGATACCCACCTGATTATGGCTGTAGCCCGCCCTTAAAATTGCCTCGCTTATAAGCTCCAAGGCTTCCTCGTCACCGTAAAGGTCGGGAGCAAAGCCGCCCTCGTCACCGACACCGCCTTGCAGTCCTTTTTCCTTTAAAAGCTTGCCGAGACTGTGATATATTTCGCACCCTGCTCTAAGCTGCTCCGAAAAGCCGTTAATACCCTTTGGTACAATCATAAATTCCTGCACGTCAAGGTTATTTTTCGCGTGGGCGCCGCCGTTTAAAATGTTCATCATCGGCACAGGCAGGGTATATGCATTTATGCCGCCCAAATACCTATACAGCGGCAAATTAAAGGAAGCCGCGGCCGCCTTTGCAAATGCAATTGAAACGCCGAGTATGGCATTTGCCCCGAGCTTTTCCTTATTTTCACTGCCGTCAAGGCTTATAAGAAAGCTGTCAAGCTCCCTTTGCGAAAATATTCCGCCTTCAATAACGGCAGGAGCAATAACGGTATTTATATTATTTACCGCCTTTTTAACTCCCTTGCCCATAAAGCGTTTTTTGTCGTTATCGCGAAGCTCCGCCGCTTCGTGAATACCTGTCGAAGCACCCGAGGGTACTATTGCAAAGCCCTTTGCTCCCCTTACGGTAGAAACAAAGCAACCGACGGTCGGGTTACCCCTTGAATCAATAAGCTCGTAACCTCTTATTTCCTTAATTTTATCCATAATTATCACTCCTTCGTTTTAAAGTTTTCCCTTATAGCATAAAAACTATACAAAACTGCAAAAAAGTACTTTTTTTTCGCCTTATAATATGTTATACTAATTATAATTATATATTGGAGATGAATTTCACATAGTGGAAAATGAAATTTTTGAAAAGAATAGCTCGGAAGAAAAATCCGATGACATACAAATAATCTGCGGCAGAAATGCCGTTTTTGAGGCTGTGCGCTCGGGCAGAGAAATCGACCGCCTTTTGGTGGCTCATTCCGTATCGGGCGGCAGTGTTTCCGCAATTATTGCTAAGGCTAAGCAAGCGGGAATACTTATTAAAGAGGTTTCTCCTCAAAAGCTTGACTTTTTATGCGGCGGCGCAAACCATCAGGGCGTTGCGGTACAGTTTGCCTCACAGCGCTATGCCGAGGTTGAGGATATTTTAAGAAAAGCCGAAGAAAGCGGTAGGCCTCCCTTTATTATTATTTGCGATGAGGTTGAGGACCCTCACAATCTTGGAGCCATTATCCGTACGGCGGAATGCTGTGGCGCTCACGGTATTATAATTCCCAAGCGCAGAAGCGCTTCCCTTAACGCTACCGTTGCAAAATCTGCCAGCGGAGCACTTGAATATATGCCGGTTGCAAGGGTTACCAACATTGCCGTGGTTATTGAAAAGCTTAAAGACAAGGGTATATGGGTTTTCGGTGCCGATATGAACGGCAAGCCCTATACCGATTTTGACTACAATATGCCCTGCGCCATAGTTATAGGTAACGAAGGCAAGGGTATCGGTCCGTTGGTTGCCAAAAAGTGTGATGAGATGATAAGCCTTCCCATGTTCGGTCAAATCAATTCTCTTAATGCCTCGGTTGCCGCCGGTGTGCTTATGTACGAGGTTGTAAGGAAAAGAAGTATGAATTTTGGGGGTGCCAAGTAATGGCTTGGTTTAAACGGAAGAAAAAAGATAAATACGACGATATCGACCCTTCCATCCTTACCGAAGACGATTTTTATATCGGCGCAAAAAAAGCAGGCGAAAAGGTGCTTAAGGCCCATTCGCTTACCGCTGACGAAATTGAAAACGATGACAGCAACGTATTTTTTATAACCGATGAAAATCCCCTTGAATCCTTGCGCAAAAGGGTTAAGGACCGCACTAAGGATAAAGAGGACGATGTTGAAAATGCTTCCGATGATGAAAACACAGCCTCGTTTTTCATTGATTCCTCCTTTCTTGATCAGGAAGCCTCAAATGAACCTGCAGGCGATATTCCCATGGTAAACGATGCCGAAGCAAAGGCAGAGAAAGACGCAACCGAATTAGCCGGAGAAAGGTCAAAAGAAACCGAGGAAGAAGAAAAAATTGAGGAAATAAAAGAGGTTATTCCCGAGGAGGTAATAACCGAAACGCAAGCTGAAGAAGCAGAGCACGAAACGCAGGTGCAGGAAAAAGCCGAAGAAAGCCTGCTTCAAACCTGCCTTCCCTTTATAATGGACGGCAACAACGGTGAGTATTCGCCCACCGACAATAAGCCCGCCTACACACTTGACAGCGTTGCTTCTATTTTAGGCATTGAAGAGAAGGAAGAGGAAAGCAAGGAAACGAAAGAGAAAATCTCGGAAGAGGAAAAAGCTGAAGAGGAAATAACCGAAGCAACCGAAAAAACAATGGTGTTTAAAAAGATAGACGACACCGACCGCCTTCCCGACATTTCCGATATAGATAACAACACCAAGGTGATTGAAAAGGCGGTCATTTCCTCTACTGCTACAATGCCGGTTATTATTCCCGATGAAATGATAAGCGCCACCCGTGACGTTACCGTACCCGATGAAATTAAGCAGGCCAAGGCGTTATCTAACCTTGGCATCAGCGAGGAGCAGGTTTTAGAGGAATACGAAGCCTATACCCCCGAATTCGAGTTTAAAGGCAAAGGGGATCGCAAAAAGATTAAAAGACGTTTGCTTTCCGAAAGGCGCTCACGCTTTTTAAGGCTTATCGGCTCAGTTACAGGGCTTATAATACTCGGTATTTTTGCCCTTCCCGCCTTCTCCGATATAATGCTGACCTTTAACACCACCGTAGCGGTATTTACCGCAATAGGTCACCTTTTATGCGTAGGCTGTAACTACGACGTTATATTCTCCCTGACCACGGTATTTACAAAAAGGGCCTCGGCAGAATCGGGCATTGCGCTTACCGCAATACTCTCTACCGTTACCATAATGCTGTCCTTTATTAATACCCTTGCAGGTGAAATCTACTACGGAATTGCCCTTATGAACGCCGTTTCCCTGGTATTCAGAGCATATTTCCGTTTCAGACGTTCTCAGTATATATACACTAACTTCCTGCACATATCTAATGATAAGGACAAGTACGGAATTACTCTTATCGACGATGCGCCCACCACCTTTGCAATGGCACGTAAAGCTATTGACGGAGAGGTGCTTATTGCCGCTCACCGCCGTACCAAGAACGTTACCAACTTTATAAAAAACAGCACCTTTGACGTTGACCTTGACGGCAGAGCAAGGCTGTTCTTCATAATCGGCGCGGCCTTTTCCCTTCTTGCAGGCGTAGCCTTTGGACTTTACCGCAGTAACTTTATGACGGGTATGGTAACAGTATGCGCCTTTACGGCACTTTTTGCTCCCCTTACCTCTATTGCCTGCTCGGTGCTTCCCATAAGCAGTGCCGCGGCGCACCTTAACCGTTACGGCTCGGTGCTGACAGGTCTTACCGCCGCCAACCAAATTGAGGCGGCAAACGCCTGCGTTATTGACTGTGACACCCTGTTCCCCAAGGGCTCCATAAAGCTTGCCAATATGAAGGTGCTGTCCCCGAATAATCTTGAAAGCACTATTGCCTGTGCCTGCGCCATTACTACAAACGCAAAGAGCCCCCTTGCCCCCATTTTCAAAAAGATTATGGAAAGCAACAAGGATATAGCCGTTCCCGAGGCGGACTCCATTAAGTACGAGGAGAGACTCGGCTTAACAGGTTGGGTAGGAAATAAACGTATTTTTATAGGCAACCGTGCGCTTATGCTCGCCCACGAAATTCCGGTGCCCGATGCCGAAAAGGACAAAAAGCTTATGCGCGAGGGCTACTTTCCCGTTTACGTTGCAACAGGCGGCAAGGCTTGCGCTCTGATTGTTTTAAAGTACGTGCCCGACCCCGACATTGCCAAAGAGCTTGACAGAATAAGCGCTATGGGACTTACGATTTTGGTTAACAACTGCGACCAGAATATAAGCGAGGAAATGGTGTGCGACTATTTTGACCTATACAGCGATTCGGTTAAAGTTATGAGCGGAAGCGGTGTTCATATGTACCGCACCGCAACAACCTTTGAGGAAAGTATGAATGCAGGCGCTGTAATTAAGCGCAGTGCCGCCGCAATGGCCGCCACCGTTTACTGTGCAAACAGGGTTAAAAAGGCAAATTCACTTTTGCAGGTGGCTCATATTGTTTCCATTGTTTTGGGCGTAATTCTATTTTCCTACATTGTTTTCGGCAACGCTTACGTAAACTGCGTTTATGTAGCCCTTTATCAGCTCGCCTGCTTTATTTTAAGCGGTGTTGCATATCTTTTTACTAAACCGTAAATTTTCCGTTAGGAGTTTGATAATATGGATAACAAGAAGTTTTATATTACTACGGCTATTGCCTATACTTCCCGTAAGCCTCACATAGGCAACGCTTACGACATTGTTTTGGCAGACGCTATTGCAAGACACAAAAAAATGGAGGGCTATGAGGTTTTCCTTATGACCGGCAGTGATGAGCACGGACAGAAAATTGAGGAATACGCCAAGGCTAAGGGCATTGAGCCAAAGGCTTACGTTGACGATATTTCATCTCAAATAAAAATGGTTTGGGACAGCCTTGATACCGAATATGATAAGTTTATTCGTACCACCGATGCCGACCACGAAGCAGCCGTTAAGAAAATATTTAAAAAGCTTTATGACCAAGGCGATATTTACAAGGGCTCCTACGAAGGAAAATACTGTGTACCCTGCGAATCTTTTTTCACCGCTTCTCAGCTTATAGACGGCAAATGTCCCGACTGCGGCAGAGAGGTAACCGATTCTAAAGAAGAAGCTTACTTCTTAAAGCTCAGCAAATATGCCGACCGCCTTGTAAAATATTATGACGATAACCCCGATTTCTTCCAGCCTGCTTCCAGAAAGGCAGAAATGGTTAATAACTTTATAAAGCCCGGTCTTACCGACCTTTGTGTTTCACGTTCCTCCTTTAAATGGGGCGTGCCTGTAGATTTTGACGATAAGCACGTTATTTACGTGTGGATTGACGCTCTTAGTAACTATATTACCGGTATAGGCTACGATACCGAAAACAAAAGTGACAAGTATAAAAAGCTCTGGCCTGCCGATTTACACGTAATAGGCAAGGATATTGTACGCTTCCACACCATTTACTGGCCTATTATTCTTATGGCTTTGGGCGAGCCTTTACCAAAGCAGGTATTAGGCCACCCTTGGGTGCTTTTCGGTGAAGATAAAATGAGTAAATCTAAGGGCAACGTAATTTATGCCGACGAATTGGCTGCCCGTTTCGGAAGCGATGCCGTAAGATACTACCTTTTAAGCGAGGTTCCCTTCGCTCAGGACGGTAACATTACCTATGAATCATTTATAAATAAATTTAATACCGACCTTGCCAATACCTTAGGCAACCTTGTTAACAGAAGTATTGCAATGACCAATAAGTATTTTGGCGGCAAGGTAACCGGCGGCGGCGAAAAGGATGAGCTTGACAATGACCTTTACGCTGTAGCCGAGGAAACTATCGCTAAATTCACGGAGCAGATGGATTCTTATCATACAGCCGATGCTTGCGAAACGGTTATGAATTTAGCCAGAAGATGTAACAAATACATTGACGAAACTATGCCCTGGGCTCTTGCAAAGGATGAAGAAAAGAAAGCTCGTCTTGAAGCGGTTATGTATAATCTTCTCGAAAACATCCGTCTTATTTCGGTGCTTCTTACTCCCATTATGCCTAAATGTGCAAAAGAAATAAGAAAACAGCTTTGCTGTGACAACACCGAAATGAAAGCTCTTGCAGTCAGCAGCTTTAGTGTTGGCACTCCTTCTCCCCTTTTCTCCCGTCTTGATACCGAAAAGGTGCTTGAGGAGCTGGCAAAGGAAATGGAAGAAAAAATGAAGGCCGCTAAGGCTGAAAACGATGCCGTTAATACCGTTACTCTCGCACAAATCGGTATTGAGGACTTTATGAAGGTTGAGCTTAAAACCGCAAAAATAGTGGAATGTGAGCCCATTAAAAAGGCCAAAAAGCTGTTAAAGCTTACCCTTGACGACGGTAGCGGTAAAAATCGCACCGTTGCCAGCGGCATTGCAAAATGGTATAAGCCCGAAGACCTTATAGGTCACACTGTTATTGTTGTTTCCAACCTTAAGCCCGCCGTGCTTTGCGGTGTTGAATCTCAGGGTATGATTCTTGCCGCAGAGGTTGACGACGAAACCGTTCAGGTTATTTTTACCGACGGTATTCCTGCAGGCTCCAAAATAAGATAATATGATTTTTGACACACATTCCCATTATACCGACGAGCAGTTCGACAGCGATTTAGACGAGCTGCTTACGAGCATTAATAAAAACGGCGTAACCGAAATTATTACCTGCGGCACCGATATTGAGTCCAGCAAGGCGTGTATAACACTTGCAGAAAAATACCCGTTTATTTATGCGGCTATAGGCTACCACCCCGAGGAGCTTACAAGAGTTGACGTTGATATAAATGCTCTTAAAGGCTTACTGCACGAAAAGGTCGTTGCCATCGGTGAAATCGGGCTTGATTATTATTGGAATAAGGAAAACAAGGAAAAGCAAAAGCAAGGCTTTATCGCTCAGCTTAACCTTGCTAAGGAAATAAACCTTCCCGTTATTATCCACGACCGCGAGGCCCACGGCGACACCCTTGAAATTTTAAAACAGCATAAGCCGAGCGGTGTGCTCCATTGCTTTTCGGGAAGCTGCGAAATGGCGCAGGAGGTTTTAAAGCTCGGTATGTATATCGGCGTTGGCGGTGTTGCCACCTTTAAAAATGCAAAATGCCTGCCCGAGGTAATAAGCCTTTTACCCCTTGAAAGATTACTTTTGGAAACCGATGCACCCTACCTTGCTCCTGTTCCATTTAGGGGTAAAAGGAATGATTCTTCACTTATCCCGTACATTGCCGAAAGGATTGGCGATATTAAGGGGATAAGCGCGGAAAAGGTGCTTAAAACGGCAAGAGAAAACGCCTACCGTTTATTTTTAGAAAAAAATTAAAGGAGCGTATGCTATGGCTAAAAAATCAAAAGCCTTAACCACTATGTTTATAATAGCGCTTATTTTGGTGCTGATGGTTATATCGCTTGTTGCGTCATTTTTCTTTAGGAACGCGCTTATCAACCGCGGCAACGCAAAGGTGGCAGAGAGCGTAATTGCACAAATTGACAGCTTTAACGACGGTAGTATCACCCTTGACGACGAAGCCGCAATTTTAGAAGCGAAAGCCGATTACGACGGCCTTAACAACAAGCAAAAAAGCCTTGTGACAAATGCTTCCGTCCTTGAAAAAGCGCTTGTGATTTTGCAGGAGCTTAAGGATGAAAAGGTTGCGGACGAGCTTGTCGCCGAAATTAATAAAATCGACAAGGCCGCTTTAACCGCCGAGGATACTACGGTTAAGACCCTGCTTAATAAATACGAAGCACTAACCGACAAGCAAAAGGCTTTGGTTCCCAACTACAGCTTTTTACTTGAAAGCAAGGATATTGTAGACCAAAAGGTTGAAGCGAAAAAAACCAAGGAGGCCGCCGTTGCCCTTGCCGAAAACTTTGAAGGCTTCAAGGGTAAATGGGGAAATTTCGGCGCTCATATTGACTCCTATCAGGGAATGATAGAGGAGGTTATCAGGGACGACGTCGATTATAAGAAAATCTTTTCGGCTGACGTTGACACCCTTGACTTTAATATTTCCCGATTTGAAAAGAACACCACCGTTTTCGGTATGGGAATAAGTTATTTTTCCTTTAGCGGTAAGTCGGATGAGCACGGCTTTACAACCGTGCTTTACGGCGAAGTGATTATTAAAGAGGACGGCACACTTTACGCCACCACCACAGGATATTATTAATACATAAGTATATACGCCCCGTTTTTGCAAACAATATTTACGAAAGCGGGGTGATTTTTGTGAACGAAAATAAACAGAACAATCAGAACAAGAATAACCAGAATAATCAAAACAGTCAGAATAAAAAAGAGCAGAACAAAAAGGAAAACAATCAGAAAAACTAAGCTTAAATATAAAAGGGTCGGATTTCCGACCCTTTTATTCTTTAAAGCCAAGCCCCATAATTTCTCCGGCATCACACACTATTATAAAAGCGTTTGCATCATGCTCTTTAACAATTTTACAAATAAAGGAAACCTCTTGCCGCCTTACGGCGCACATTAGCATTTTTCTGTTTTTGCCCGTATAGGCACCCGTTGCATCAATTTCGGTTACACCACGGCTTATTCCCCTTAAAATTTCCTTTGAAATGGCTTTCCCGTTTTCACTTATAACGTAAACGAGCTTGCCCTTATCACCGCCGTACAGTACGAAATCAAGTGAAACAGAGGTTACGTATATGGTTATGGCGGAATAAAGCATTCCCGAAAGGTTTTTATAGCAAAGCGCCGATATCAGCACTACAATTCCGTCGAACAACAGAATAACCCTGCCCACCGAAATATGCGGAAATTTCAAATTAATAAGCTTTGCTATTATATCTACTCCGCCGGTTGTTCCGCCCCTGAGCATAATAAGACCAAGTCCGAGCCCGATTAAAATACCGCCGAAAATTGCATTTAAAATAGCATCCCCCTTAAAGGGAGGTGTAAGCTTTTCACTAACATCGAGAAAAACCGACACCAAAACCGTTATGGCGCAGGAACGCAAAATAAAATAAATACCAAGGCGTTTATAGGCGGCAAGCATAAGCGGTATATTAAGAAGCAAAAGGGTTAAACCAATAGGCGCTTTTATTAAATAATTAAAAATTAAGGCGACTCCCGTAAAACCCCCCGGACTTATATGGGCGGGGGAAACAAACGCAGGAATCGCCAAAGAATAAATTATTGAACCTATTAAATAGAATAACAGGTCGATTATAAAGCTTTTTAGAGTAATTTTCATTTTCAACACCAATTATAGTGTTGCCGAAAATCCTTCCCATATTATGCCGAAAAGCTCGTTTACACGCTCGTTTTCACCGCACAGATGTAAATATCCGAACAGCGTCTCCAAGCCCGTTGCAACGTGATAATCACCGTGGCTTGCACTTTTGGGGCTTCTGCCCGTATGAAAGTTTCTGCCGCGCTTAAAAACAGCCATTTCCTCATCGGTAAGCTTTTCTTGTATAAGCTCATAAGCCTTCACCTGACCGCCTGCACTTACGAAAGGCACCGAAGCACTGTGCAGCTCTCCCGACGGGCGGTTAATACCCGCAAGGCGTTCACGCACAAGCAGACCGAAAACAGCATCTCCTACAAAGGATAGCACCGAAGGACTCATAAGCTTTACTTCGTTTTTATTATAATACATATTCAAACTCAAAGTCGTTTACGTGAACGACGTCGCCTTCCTGTACACCTGCTCTTTCAAGCGCCTTAATAATACCGCTTGAACGAAGCACCCTTTCAAAGTACTGCAACGACTCGTAGTCATCGGGGTCAACGGTGTTCATAATCTGCTCTATCCAATCACAGTTTTCAACAAAGAACTCGCCGTTTTCCTTTCGCAAGGTAAAGGTGCGAAGCTCTTTTTTTACCGTAATGGTTTCAAAGGGCTCTATTTCGCTTTCGTAACGCTTCATAGGAGGAAGCTGTGCAAGAACGGCGGCAATATGGTTTATAAGCTCACCCGTTCCCTCCTTAATGGGAGCCATAATGGGGAAGAAATCATAACCAAGCTTTTTAAAGTGGTCGGCTATTCTTTCAACCGTTTCATCATCCGTAAGGTCGCACTTGTTTCCAACTACGATTTGAGGGCGCTCACTTAATTCCTCGCTGAAAACCTTAAGCTCCTTATTGATTTTTTCAAAATCATCAATAGGGTCTCTGCCTTCGCTTCCCGCAACGTCAATAACGTGCACCAAAAGGCGGCACCTTTCAACGTGTCGTAAAAACTCGTGACCAAGACCGACGCCTTCGCCTGCGCCTTCAATAAGACCGGGTATATCAGCCATAACAAAGGAGCTGCCTTCACCCATTCTTACAACGCCCAAAACGGGGGTAAGGGTAGTAAAGTGGTAATTGGCTATTTTCGGCTTAGCCTCACTTACAACCGAAACAAGGGTGGACTTACCAACGTTAGGAAAGCCTATAAGGCCAACGTCGGCAAGAAGCTTTAATTCAAGCACAACGTCAAGCTCGTCGCCTGCGGCACCGGGCTTTGCAAAGCGTGGCACCTGACGGG
>JAFVIF010000042.1 GCA_017474125.1 Clostridia bacterium | reverse complement strand
GTTGGTAGAGCAGGGGACTGAAAATCCCCGTGTCGTTGGTTCGATTCCGACCGGAGGCACCATTTAATATGCGGATTTAGCTCATCTGGTAGAGCGCCACCTTGCCAAGGTGGAGGTAGCGGGTTCGAGCCCCGTAATCCGCTCCAGAAAAAAGTCCTGTTCGAGAGAACAGGACTTTTTTCAACTAAATCCACCCTAACGGGTGGGTGAAATATTGCTTCGCAATGTGAAATCCTCACTTCGTACGGGTGAAATCGCTGCGGCGGTGGGTGGATTTAATTTCATCTGCGCAGCAGATTTCATCAAAGTTTTGCTTTGATTTCACCGTGCGTAGCACGATTTCATTAACTCTTGCCGCTCCACCGCTTTTATGCTATAATATACCCAAGGCGGTGAAATGTATGGCTTTTAAAACAAATCCATTTTTAGATGAATTAGAAAAGAAACACCCAAAATTGTTTTTCATAATAAGTTTAATTATTTCGGTATTAGTTTTAGCTGTTGGTCTGTGGTATCTATTTAGTTTCAAAGAAGATATAAATGAAGATAAATCAGTTCCCATCTTAATGATTGTTTTGGGAGCGTTGGGTTTGCTTTGCACATTGTTTTTGAAAATATTTAAAAAATAAAGAAATAAACTCGGTTTTCAACCAGTTCTTTTTCGGACACGAATGACAAAAATAAAGACACGATGAAAATCGTGTCTTTATTTATTTTTGTGGTTGTGTCTGCAGGACGCAGCACGATGCTGTGCTTCGTGTAATATATTGCTGATATGCAACGACTGCATCTTTTTTTAATACTTTTTAAGGCTTTTTATATATTTAAAGGTTGCTTTTTCGCCTTGTTCTTTAAGCATTATAAGGAGCTTTTCTAATAAATCAGAGGTTTCTTTATGAATTACTCTTGTAGGTTTGCCACGCAGGAAATATTCGTAAGGGTGTGAATTTGTATAATTTTTTCCTTGATATATTTTACTTGCGGCTACACGGTCACAAAACATTTCTTTTACAAAAACAATAGGCATTTTAACCGGCTCTATTCGTTTTGTTTCGGGACGATAATCAGTCCAATATTCAAAATGGTGACGGTTTCTGCCCTTGTGGTGAATCCACGCTGTAGAATAGCCCTTTTCCTCACGCTCGGCTTCATTTGGACTGCGCGTGCCTATATAGTAACGAATGCCGGGAATAAACTCGGTGGGTGAGAATTTTGATAAATCGTGCAGCAGTCCGCGAAGGGGAATACCTGCCTTAAAGCAATGCTTGATTACACAGTGCCTATGTCGGCAAACTGTTCGTAAATGTCCGAAAAAATTCATATAATCACCTTAAGCAAACACGAATAATTCGAACCTGATTTTAAAAGCTCAATTTTCGTCTTTGCATTGTTAAAATACTCGTTAATCCTTAGGTATTAAATTTGCCAAAGGGTTCGTCCTGCTCAATCATATCGAGCTGACGTTTTAAATGATGCTTTAGCTCGGCGTTTTTACGGCAAATAATAAATAGGGAAAAGGCGTTTGATATAAGCATTACCATAAAGGTTATTTGCACGCCCATTTTCTTTTGGAACAAAAGAATAACCGTATTTATTGCGACTGCAATAACAAGCCATATTATCCATGCTGTAATACGCTGTTTTAAAAAGCTTTTGCGAAGCTCCTTCTTTTTATTTTCGTATTGTTGCCATTTGCTCATATCCATTTGCTATCACCATTGGTATTATATTATAAATAAGGGCAAAAGTAAAGCAATAAAAACCAAGTTTTTTGTGCAATTATATACTTGAAATATCATTTGCTCGGTGGTATAATTCGTAAGGTTTAAATTATAGTTTAAGAAGGCGCTTTTTATGAGTATATTATTATCGGTATCAATTTCTCTTTTGGCAGGTCTTATTATGACCCGTTTATTTAAGAAGTTTAAATTGCCAAGCGTTACGGCGTATCTTATTGCAGGTGTGCTTATCGGACCCTACTGCTTGGGTCGTTTACATATCGGCGGCTTGGGCTTCGGCAGTATGGGTGAGGTTGAGTCACTGGGTATAATCAGTGAGGTTGCATTAGGCTTTATTGCCTTTGCCATAGGTAACGAATTCCGTACAGAGGACCTTAAAAAAACCGGTAAGCAAGCCTTTGTTATAGGCATTTTTCAGGCTCTTGTTGCTTGCCTTTTGGTAGACGGTGCTCTTTACGTTGTTCACCGCTTAATGCCTAACGTATTAACCCTTCCGCAGGTGCTTACCCTTGGCGCCATTGCTACTGCTACCGCTCCTGCGGCTACTCTTATGGTTGTGCGTCAGTATAAAGCAAAGGGACCTCTTACCAAGCTTCTTTTGCCTATCGTTGCCCTTGATGATGCAGTAGGCCTTATTGTTTTTGCCGTTTCCTTCGGTATTGCCAAAACCCTTGTAAGCGGAAAATTAGATATGGTTTCCATACTTGTTAACCCTTTAATTGAAATTGCCTGTTCCCTTATTTTGGGCGCTGTTATGGGATGGGTGCTTACTCAGCTTGAAAAGCTGTTTAACTCTAATACCAATCGTTTGAATCTTACTATCGGCGCGGTGCTTCTTACCTCGTCGCTTTCAATGCTTCATTTTAATATAGGCCCTGTTGAAATCCATTTTTCGTCTCTCCTTACTTGTATGATGCTTGGCACCGTGTTCTGTAATATATGTCCTCTTTCTCACGATCTTATGGCAGCAAGTGATAAATGGACGTCGCCGCTTTTTGCTATTTTCTTCGTAATAAGCGGTGCTGAATTGGAGCTGAGTGTTTTCGGCAGTCTTTCGATAGTTGTTATTGGTGCCGTTTATATTATATTCCGTTCGGCAGGTAAGTATTTGGGTGCCTTTGTAAGCGCGGTTTCGGTAAAATGCTCACCTCAAATTTGTAAATACTTAGGTATAACTCTTTTGCCCCAGGCAGGCGTTGCGCTGGGTATGTGCGCTACGGCTATGCAGCTTGGCGAACAGGGTAATCTAATAAGAAACATAACGCTGTTTGCTGTTCTTATATATGAATTGTTCGGCCCTGTGCTCACACGTATGGCGCTTACCGCGGCAGGAGAAATTCAGCCTATGCCCGACCACGTAAAAGAACGCCGTACTCACAAGCTGAACGAAGCAAAGGAAATGAAAAAATAATCAGTAACTATAACCGCTTGATTAAATCAGGCGGTTTTGTTACAATATAAACGGTGATGAAAATGGAAAGTAAAAGCACGCAAAAAAACTTTTATCTCGTACTTGTTATTCTTAGCCTTATAGGGCAGGTAGCTTGGGTTGTAGAAAATATGTATTTTAACGTGTTTATTTACAAAATGTTTGCCGCGCCTGCCTCGGCTATTTCGGCAATGGTTACGGCTTCTGCCGTTGCGGCAACCCTTACTACGGTAATTATAGGCGCGCTGTCCGATAAGGTCGGAAAAAGAAAAATATTTATTGCAGGCGGCTATATTCTTTGGGGTATTTCTATAATTCTGTTTGCTTTTATACGTACCGACGTTATAGGTGCCTTGTTTCCTGCCGTTGCTTCGGCGGCAAGTGTGGGTGTTAGCCTTACTATAATTATGGACTGTGTTATGACCTTTTTCGGCTCAAGCGCAAACGATGCCTGTTTTAACGCTTGGCTTACCGAAAGCGTGCCTGATTCAAAAAGGGGAGCGGCAGAGGGAATTAACGCTATGATGCCTCTTCTTGCTATAATTGTGGTATTCGGCGGATTTATGGGCTTCGACCTTGATAAAAAGGAAAGCTGGACTTCCATTTTCCTTATTATTGGTATTACCGTGCTTATTATCGGTGTGCTGGGCTTCTTCATTATTAAGGAAAGCACTGTCAAAAGTGAAGCAAATAAAAGCTTTTGGGGCAATATTTTCTACGGCTTCAGGCCGACGGTTATAAAACAGAATAAAATGCTGTATATAACCCTTGTCGGCTTTGCAGTTTTCGGTATATCCATTCAGGTTTTTATGCCCTATTTAATTCTTTATTATAACGTTTCCCTTAAAATGGATAATTACGTGCTGATTATGGCGCCTGCCATTATTGTTGCTTCTGTTATAACCGCCTTTTACGGCAAGGTTTTTGATAAAAAAGGCTTTAAGGGTGCAATTATTCCTACCGTAATCAGTCTTGTAGCGGGCTACGTTGTGCTGTATTTCTTTAAGAATACCGCCCTTGTGTTTGTCGGCTCGCTTTTAATGATGATAGGCTATCTTTGCGGCTCTGCTGTTTTCGGCGCAATGATAAGAAGATACATTCCCGAAAATAAAGCAGGTATGTTCCAAGGGCTTCGTATTGTCGGTCAGGTGCTTATCCCCGGTATTATCGGCCCCGCAATAGGCGCCGCCGTGCTTAAAAATGCCGAAACGGTGCTTAACGACGACGGTACAACCTCTTTTATTCCAAACGAAAATATTTTCCTTGCCGCGCTTGTTGTTGTTTTTGTATTGGCGGTTTGTCTTTCCGTTCAGTTATATATGCTTAAAAAGGAGAAGACAGAATGAATCAGCTTTATACTAAACGTTCGGAAAATTTAAAAAACGGGCGAAAATGCAATTATCCGCGCCCTCAGCTTAAAAGGGAGTCCTTTTTATCTCTTGACGGTATTTGGGAGCTTTACGCCGATGGCGAAAAATATGATATTTTGGTTCCTTTTTGCGTTGAGAGTGCTTTATCGGGAGTTAATAAAAGCTTTGCTTCGGGACTTTTTTGCTATAAAAAGCATTTTGTGCTTCCGAACGGCTTTAATAAGGGAAGGGTGCTTATTCATTTTGGTGCGGTTGACCAAAAATGTACCCTTTTAATAAACGGCAGAGAGGTAGGGGAGCATACAGGCGGATATAACGCTTTTTCCTTTGATATAACCGATTATATAGAAAAGGAAAACGAAATAACCCTTTTTGTTACCGATACCCTCGATTTAACTCTCCCTTACGGAAAACAAAAGAAAAAACGCGGCGGTATGTGGTATACGCCCGTTAGCGGCATTTGGCAAAGCGTTTGGCTTGAAAGCGTGCCGAAGGAGTATATTAAGGATATAAAAATCGACGTAACCTTAAATTCTGCCCTAATTACCCTTTACGGTGTTGATTTCGGTGAGGTTGTATTCAATGGGAAAGCTTACCCAATAATTGACGGTAAGGTAAATATTACGGTTTCTAACCCTGTGAATTGGACACCCGAAACCCCACAGCTTTACGAGTTTACGGTTAAAGCAGGGGAGGATGAGGTTCAGTCTTATTTTGCGTTGCGTACCCTTGAAATTAAAGGTAACGAGCTTTTGTTAAACGGCAAGCCCTACTTCTTTAACGGGCTGTTGGATCAGGGCTATTTCCCCGACGGAATTTATACTCCTGCCGACGAGGAGGAATATAAGGACGATATTTTAAAAATGAAATCCTTGGGCTTTAATATGCTCCGTAAGCATATTAAGGTGGAGCCCGAAGCCTTTTACTACTATTGCGATAAATACGGTATGGCAGTTTTTCAGGATATGGTTAATAACGGTAAGTATTCCTTTATTCGCGATACGGCTCTGCCTACCGTCGGTATTCAGCGCTTAAACGATAAATTTACTCATAGAAATAAAAAAGCTCGTCAAAGCTTTATTAGCGGTATGGAAAGCACGGTTAAACAGTTATATAATCACCCCTGTATTGTTGAATGGACAATTTTTAACGAGGGCTGGGGACAGTTTTGTGCCGACAGTATGTACCTTAAAATGAAAGAACTTGACTCTTCCCGTTTTATTGATTCTGCTTCGGGCTGGTTTAAGGCCAAAAATAACGACTTTGATTCCGCACATATTTACTTTAAAAAGCTTAAAGCAAAAAAAGGTGATAAGCCTGTATTTATTTCGGAATTCGGCGGTTATTCCTATAAAATAGAGGAACATTCCTTTAATAATGAAAACACCTACGGCTACGGAAAATTTGCAAGGAGAGAGGATTTTGTAAAAGCTCTTCAAAGTCTTTATTCCGACCTTTTCGCTTTAAAGGAAAAGGGACTTTGCGCCGCCGTTTATACTCAGGTAAGCGACGTTGAAGACGAAACCAACGGACTGCTTACTTACGACAGAAAGGTAATGAAAATCCTTCCTGAAGAAATAAAGCACGTAATGGAAAAACTGTATTAAAAAAGTTGAAGGGCTATTTTTAAGTATTCGCAAAGTATTGAATATTTTTAAATACTACATTATAATAAAAAATAACAATTCTTTCTTTTTTGGGGGGATTTTAAATGAAAAAGATATTAGCAATTATCCTGACTTTATCAATATTTTTAGCGGCAATACCGTTTGCTGCTATACCCGCTTCAGCAGCTACAAGCGGCACAACGGGAGATTGTACATGGTCGCTTAATGGTACAATCCTCACCATTAGCGGTAATGGTAATATGGCGAATTATATGTATAACTCAACTTTACCATGGGGCACAAAAATCACAACGGTAATAATAGAAGACGGAGTAACAAGTATTGGAAATTATGCATTTTCTTATTGCAGATCCCTTACTTCAGTAACCATACCCGATAGCGTAACAAGTATTGGAAATTATGCATTTGAAGATTGCGACTCCCTTACATCAGTAACCATACCCGATAGTGTAACAAGTATTGGAAGTTTTGCATTTTATAATTGCTCCCTTACATCAGTAACCATACCCGATAGTGTAACAAGTATTGGAAGTTTTGCATTTTATAATTGCAAATCCCTTACATCAGTAACCATAGGGAATAGTGTAACAAGTATTGGAGGTGAGGCGTTTTCTTATTGCGAC
>JAFVIF010000041.1 GCA_017474125.1 Clostridia bacterium | reverse complement strand
CCACCTCAAAGAGGTGGTTTTTTCTTTGGCTTTTTTTGTTTTGTCCGCGTTGATCGCACCGTGATCAACGCCCTGCGCTGTACCGACTGAGCGTGGCGAAGTCGGTGGGAACGAGCACGAGCGCCCGCGGGGCGGGGAGAAGCGAGTGCGTAGTTGGTGCCGCGGTCGAAATCGCCGAGGAACGGCGGTAGCCCGACGGCGATTTCGGGCACCGCAAACGGTACAGCATGACTGTTAATCATGATGTCGTCAGTTCGAGCCTGACAGGAGCAGCCAGAAAAAGAAAAGACACGCGAAAGCGTGTCTTTTCTTTTTCAATGAAATTCGTTCCTTGCGGAACGAGTGAAATATTGCCACGCCATATGAAATACGCTTTGCGTATGAAATATGCCTACGGCATATGAAGGAACGAATTGTATTTCACATTTTGCCAACGGCAAAATATTTCATAATCCGCAAGGATTATTTCATATGGCGAAGCCATATTTCATTTTCACTTGCCCCTCCACCGCTTTTATGCTATACTACGCTTAAGGCGGTGATTTGATGAAAAGGATACCTCTTTCAAATGTGATTGACATAACAAAAGATAAATTAAATTATCGTGATGATAATGGGAATGTTGTAGATATTGAATTAGCGCTTTGTGCAAATAACTATGAATCAACTCATAATATTATAAATAAAAACGAGTTAAAAGATCGATGTGTTGGAGAACGGTTTTTTGGTGAGTATGCTTATTATGAATTGTTCACCGAAGAGCATACGCAAATATATATGAACTTAAAAACAAATGCCTTTAAGCGTTTTATCACGAAAATTACAGGTTGGAATTTCCATAGTAGAGATTTTCAGCAATTTTACGCTTTGCAAAAGAAATTTAATGCAAATGGTTGGACAACATTAGATTTATCATAAAAATTTAAGAAAATCAGGTTTTATAATCACCTTCCAAATCTGAACCATTCGTGTTCGATTAGAAGGTGATTTTTCTTTATAAAACCCTTTATTTAAGCGACTTTACGGTCGCTTTTTTGTTTTTTCTGTTGAAAACAAAACCTCAATATGATATAATGATTATGCTGGATACTTAAATTAGGATGGGATATTGTAATTTGTTGTTGCAAAGAAAGCTCTGGTAAAACCATACCCACTGACTGACTTTGCAACAAAGTTTAATTTAAGTGTCCAGCAACCTTAAACAGCAGAGGGTATGATTTTCGTGCGTAGTCCTTTGCGGGGCTGCGCATTTTTTATTTTAATTATTTAACTGGACAAGGGTGTGTCTAAGTGATTTAATAAAATGGAATCACAAAGGCGGTGATATTTTGAAAAATACAAAACAATATAGGGTTTTAGAGATTTTCTTCCGCGCTCTTCGCGGTGAAGATATATCGGTTCAAAAATTAGCGGATGAATATGGCGTATCAACAAAAAGTGTCAGCCGCAGCATTTCGGATTTAAAGGCATTTCTTGCTGATAACCGCGAGCTTGTCGGTAATACCGAGCTTGAATACTCACACAAGGATAAATGCTACCGACTTTTTATGGATGAGTTTTTAAGCAGCAAAGAGCTTTTTGCGCTGGTAGAGGTTATGATTGGTGCACGCGCTTTTTCACGGGATGAGCTTCTGATTTTAGTTGATAAACTAAAACGCTTTACTACGGGCGAAGATAGACCAAAACTTGCCGAGCTTATCCGTAAAGAACTGTATCACTACCCTGAAGTGAAACACGATTGTGAGAGCGTTCAAGATAGACTATGGCAGATTATAAATTGTATAACCGAGAAAAAAGAAATATCCATTGAGTATTACCGAATGGACCGCAAATGGGTAACACATCGCCTACGACCGGCGTCGGTAATGTTTACAGATTATTATTTTTACCTTATTGCATTTATGAGTGAAGGTAAAACAGAAAAGCCGTATTATTTCCGACTTGATCGAATTAAAAATGTAACCGAACATCGAAAAACGTTTGAAGCCAGCGACATCCCCAACTTTGACGAGGGAGAACTTCGAAAACGAAGTCTGTTTATGTGGCCGGGCGAACTTAGAACAATTAGATTCGAATTCTCGGGTCCTTCCGTTCAAGCTGTTTTAGATAAACTCCCAACCGCAAAAATCATTGAGCGTCTTAGCGGAAATAAGTATCTTATCGAAGCAGAAGTTTATGGCGATGGCATCAAGATGTGGCTCCTAAGCCAAGGTGCTTGGGTGAAGGTTACTGAGCCACCTGATTTGGTGGAGGAGATAAAAGAAGAAATTAAAAATCTAATTGAGGTTTACAATGGATATTAACTTATTTTGGAACAATAATAAAATTGGAACCGTACAATATGGTGATATTGATGCAAGTTAAACCAAAAACGGTTATATAGACATCAATATTTCTCAATGGCCAACCGTACAAAACCAAATAAGATGCTATTTATGGTATGATTCCAATAGCAAACAATTCAAAAGATTTCCTTGCGTATTGTTGCAACTATTATTCAAAATTGCACTTTTGAAAAATGTCATAATGTTTCTATAGATGATTATTATGGTGATAAAGGTCATATTTATGTAGTTGATTGCATTTTTGAAAATATTGTTTCGTTTGACTTCGAAAGTGTTAAGGTCAGTAAATCACATTTTAAAAATATCGAGTCTAACTTTGATGGCTTGGATGAGGTTTTTGTTTTAGAGAATGTAACGATTGAAGATTCTATTTTCGAAAATATATCATTAAAAAATGAAGCATTTTTATTTAATGCATTCGGCTGTTGCGAGATTGTTAATAGCACGTTTATAAATATATTTACGGACAGAGTTGATATGATGCTTAGTAATTACGAGAAAGAAGATGGATGGGGCTTTTTAAAAACATCTTATCAAAGTGAGATTATCGATAAAAACACCTGCACAGGTCTTGATATGATAAATGTCATAAAAGGTAAAATTTAATATAGACACCCATATGTCCCCTTGGGAAAGTATAATTAGAGCATAATCTAAGAATACGTCCTAAGGGGACGTTCTTTTGGAGGGTGTTATG
The DNA here is from genome assembly GCA_017474125.1 of Clostridia bacterium. GTDB lineage: Bacteria > Bacillota > Clostridia > Oscillospirales > Acutalibacteraceae > SIG607. The sequence goes on along the minus strand of JAFVIF010000041.1, from coordinate 54,224 downwards.
ATGTCAACAGAACACGGAAAGTTTTTGTCTACAGTTCCTGCATTGACTCGGTGGTTGTCGGATAAAATTGAAAACCACAAGCGCAAGAAACGTGCGAAATATGGTGTGGATGCGATTGATAATATTGAGCGTTTATACCGTCTCAAAGAACGCGGTGCTATTACTGAACAGGATTTTCAGGAACTTAAAGAAAAACTGAAGAATCAAATTTAAGAAAGACACCCATTTGTCCGAAAGTTATAATATAATAACGTTGAAAGTGAGGTTGATTGCAATGCTACAATATGAAATTGCAAAAAGATTGTATGATGAAATCAAAACCAAAGCTAAAAACGACACACGACCCGGCTTTGATGACTTTTACAATGGTTTTTTGAAATCCGCCGTGAGTTATGCTGAAACGCGAACCGAGTGGAATTTCATGGAACTATCTGAGCGAATGGAAAGAGATAGAAGTCGAAGTATCAAACACGACTCCTATATGTCCAGTCTTGGAGCTGTATGCAGAAACCTTGGAATAGAAGGCATCGATGGAATAATGCCAGACCGAAAAGCTAAAGGCGACTTCGCCTGCTACATCGCTCTGTTCCTCGCATTAGAACAACGCTAAAATATAATTTAACAAAGACATACATTTGTCCTCCTGTGAGAGTATAATTTGGTTACAAACTAAAACTCACAGGAGGATATTTTTATGATTATCGATTACAAAAACAACAGAGAGCTCGCTTTGGAAAACGGCGTTAAGCCCGAAAACACACTCGGCGAAGTATATTTCTCGCAAGGCAAGGTAGTAACAGATACAACCTTCCGCAACTTTGGTCACTTATGCGTAGAAAACACCATTTTCGAGAACTGCACATTTGAGAACTGCCAAACAGTTTCGTTTGAGAGTTGTCAGATTAAGAACTGCAATTTCAAAAATGTTTGTACAGTAAACGGTGCACGAACAAACTTTTATGGTTGCCTATTCAAAGAGTGCTGCTCAGACGGTCCCTTTCTCACCATTGACAGTCACGGACAAGCAAAAGGTTGCACATTTGAAACCATTACGGCGCTTGGCGATCAGGGATATGTCATTTGGTCCGGTTACGGAAAGAAACACGAGGTTGAGATGGTAGTTGATTGTAAATTTATTGACTGCCAGGTAGAAAGCGAAGATAACGAACTGTGCCATTGCTATTATTTTAAACCGCTTTCTTCATTTCGCACAGTTAGGGTCGATAATTTGGATTACGAGAGTTGTCATTTTGACAACTGTACCACTATCGCAGGGGAGACTATCTAAAAATGATGGTACGAAAACTTTTTAGTGTGCTCGCAATAATATTGTCATTATTCGCTATCGCATCTCTATTTCTGCCCATATACAGCACCAACATAACCGATGGTGAAGCCTGCAATTTGATTGTTAAGGGATACAACTTAGTTGAGTTTTCTCCGTGGGGTGGAGTTATGCTGCTTACTCCGCTTGTGTTACTTGGTTTGATGTTAAGCAAAATTAAATCTTCGGTTAAGACAATAGGATTGCTTGGCTTGTTATTATTGGATAGTGTAGCGTTATGTGGAGCAACATCTGCGGCTTACAGTTGGATAACCAATATTGCCACTGGTTTTGTTAAACCGCATATGGGGCACTTGATTTACGCGTTGTTACTTTTCTTAGCGACGGTTTGTTTGTGGTTGTTATACAATGTTTTGCCGGATAAGACAAACATTAAAAATTTCTTTTTAAAGAAGGACATATCCGTGGAACCAGTTGATTATAAAAGAGAAAAGTTTTACTGGTGCAATCGAATCTGCGATTTTGCCAAGTATAAAGAAAACGGTGAGACTAAGATGAGCGAAAGCGTACTTTGTTTTGCCACAAGCGAAGGTTATTTTGCGGCGTTTAACGATGAGGATACCGAACAATACTTCAATATTGAGGCTGTGGATGATAATGGAGCATTTGCTTTTGTTATGGGCGCGATGCCTACAGGTATTTATGGTATGTTCTACGAAGGTCAAGAATTCTTAAAAGACCCTGATATGCAGGTGAAACTCCGATTGTTTGATGATATAGATAGCGGAAAGGCCGAACTAAGAATTCCAGATAAAAATGGTGGATTTACCTGCGATGAAGTGAAGGTGTCGCCACTCGCACCGGATAATATCATCGTAAGTTCTATTGATGGATTAGGGGATCCACCCGCTATTGGTGCGGCAGTTATGCAAGGTGAAGAACTGATTGCATTCATTACAGAATACAATGCCGAAAAGCACGAATATAAATGCGTTGCTGCCGAAATGATCGCAATAGACCTCTGCCGTAAAATCTATGAACATAAGGTGCGCCAAGCGATGCACGAACGAGAGCTCTATAACAAGGAGATTCCTTTATGATGTTGTTCGTCGATACTGAATATAACATGACATCATATTGGTTTGATGACACAAGATAAAGTTGGTGGATCAAAATCAAATCACCCAGATTCGAACTAACGACTTTAATTTGGAAATGCATTGTTCGTATTTTGTGGTATAAAAGACAAAAATCCCGAATGCGAGAGCGTTCGGGATTTTACTTTTTCACTCTTTTATCTGTCCGAAATTCTTGACAAGTTTCAGTATTGCGGCTTCGCCACGAGTTATAAATAATAGTCCGCATTGATTTTTCACCGCTTTTATGCTAGAATACGCCTAAAGGTCGGTGATTATATGAAAATAGTCCGAATATTTTTATGGATTATAATATGTATCTTTTTCTTATTAGGACTTTTATATTTATTTACAGGTTCGTTAGAATGGTTTCCTACTCCTGAACAACAGGAGAAAACAAGAATAACTGTATGGGTTACGATAATAGCACCCACCATTTGTGGTATTGTATTGTTTTTAACAAGAAAAAAGTAAAGAAACCCAAGTTTTTTCCCAGTTCTTTTTCGGACACGAGAGAAAAAACCGAATAATAATCTCAAAATAAAAACCAATTAGTAGACTCGTATTTCCAAGCCTTCGGTTTACTCGCCTTCCCCGTTGCGGCCGTTAATTTGTTTTTAAACATACTGCCAACCTTAGTTTTAAGGTATAATACACCGAAGCTTAAAACGATATTTAAAAGAATGAAAAAAGACAAAAAACAATTTTAAATATATTTTTTCAGGCTCAAGCTTCAGCCTCCAAACATTTAACGTCCTGTTGCTTTTCTTTTTCGTTTATGCTATATTACTGCTAGGCGGTGATATTTATGAAAAACAAGGTAATTCTTATTTCTGTTGATGGTATGCGTCCCGACGCCTTAAAGATCTGCGGAAACCCTTACGTTAAGGAACTCGAAAAAATAGCCTCATACACCTATAACGGCAGCGCGATGGACCCTTCGGTAACCTTCCCCTGTCATTTTTCAATGACCCATTCGGTTACTCCGCAAAGACACGGCATTCTTTCCAATACCTACGTGCCTCAGGTTCGCCCCGTTAAGGGAATTTTTGAAAAGATTTATGCAGCAGGCGGCGTATCGGCAATGTTTTACGGTTGGGAGCCTCTTCGCGATATTGCCTTGCCCGAGACCCTTGCCTTTGCCACCTACGTTAACGCCTACAAAAAGGAAAGCAGCGACACCTATCTTACCGACGAAGCCATAAAAAGAATAAACGAGGACCATCCCGATTTTGTTTTTCTCTATATGGTTGAAACCGATGAAAAGGGCGGACACGATAACGGCTGGATGAGTGACGAATACTTACGCAGAATAAGTATAGCTATTGATAACGTTAAAAGAGTTATTGATAATTTCGGTGATGAATACTCTGTAATTATTGTGACTGACCACGGCGGACACAACCGTTCTCACGGAAGCACTCTGCCCGAGGATATGACCGTTCCGTTTTTCTTTATCGGAAATGCTTTTGCCAAGGGAAAGGAGCTTGACGGCGTTACCCTTCTTGACATTGCGCCTACGATAGCACACCTTTTTGATATTGAAGCCGAAGCCGAATGGGAAGGCAAATCGGTAATTTAATGTCTCTATGTATTACAAAACCGTAAACGATTATAATAAAGAAAGATTCGGCTGCAAGGTTTATAAATTATCCTTAGACGGCGGTTTTACATGCCCCAACCGTGACGGAACGCTTGGAAAAGACGGATGTATTTTTTGTTCGGGCAGTAACGAATTTGCCGAAAAATCCTGCTCCACAATGGAAGAACAGCTTTTAAAAGCAAAAAACAGAGTTGAGCATAAAAACAAAAACGGTAAATACGTTGCGTATTTTCAGTCCTTTACCAATACGTACGCCCCCGTTTCACACCTTAAAGCGCTGTTTTACGAAGCCATAAAGCCCGATTATATAGTCGGACTTTCCATCGGCACCCGCCCCGATTGCTTGGAGCAGGAAAAAATTGAGCTTTTGAAAGAAATCAATAAAATAAAGCCCGTATCGGTAGAATTAGGGCTTCAAACTGTTCACGACAAAACAGCCGAGTATATTCGCCGCGGCTATAAAACACAGGTATACTTTGACGCTGTTTCACGCTTAAAACAGGCAGGAATAGAGGTTGTTACCCACGTTATTATAGGTTTACCAGACGAAAGCAAAGAAATGATAAAGGAAACCGTACGGCAGGTTGTAAAGGCAGGAAGCGACGGAATAAAGTTTCACCTGTTACACGTAATACGCGGAACAGACCTTGAAAAGGAATATAACCAAGGTAAAATTAAAGTTCTCTCCCTAAAGGAATATGCCGAAATTTTAAAGGAATGTATAGCCCTTTTACCATACGAAACGGTAGTTCACCGCATAACGGGCGACGGAGATAAAAGGACGCTTGCAGCACCCCTTTGGAGCGCAGACAAGAAAGCTGTGCTGAATTATTTAAACGAGTATTTAAAAACTTAAAAACCTGTAGTTGAACACTACAGGTTTTTATATATTTCCTCGGTTGCAAGTCGAGTTTTTGCAACGGGGATATTTCCCTTGGGGAAGCAATAATAAAGCATATCCTTATCACCTATGCCTATTACGTCGCCGATTTCGTACCAATTAAAATCGGCATTCAGAGTGTAAAGCGATTTAGAGGGCTGGAAGTAATTAATTGCGCCGTCGTCACCTTTAAGGGTAAAGCCGTCGGCAGTATGGATAAGTCGGCCTGCGCCTACGCTGTAAAGCGCCTTTGAGGTACGGATAAGATAAATATCAACAGGTACGTCAAGGCTATACTCACCCTTTTCGATTTCTTCCCTAACGCACTGTCTTTGCCAATCGTACCAATCGGGTATATGGGAAAACTGTGTTTCGCCGTTTTCACAGTTCATTCTGCCGAGAGTGTTCATAAAATAAGTTTTACCGCACTTTTTGCAGGTTATATGGGTTCCTTCGCCCACCATTTCCCCCTCTGCCTTACAGAAAGGACATTTGTAAAGAATACGGTGCAGACAATCGGCTCTAAAGGGCTCGGTTATTTCGGTGCCGCGTTTTACCTGCTCAGCAAAGTTATCGAAGCTGAATTCATCAAATATAAGCCTATTAATTTCATCGGCGGATTTTTCCTCAACCTCATCGCTGCTTAAAATACATTTAACGGTAGCGGACACCTTGGTTTTTCGTATTTGCAGGTTATTATACAGAGGGTCCCTTAAAAAGGCACCGTCGGTAATAACGGTTACTACGGGCACAGCCATCATTTTGCAAAGCTTTCCCAAGGTATCGGGCATAACGGTTGCTCTGCCATCGAAGGAATAGCCTGCTTCGGGATACATAAGCACGCTCATTTTCTTCTTTTTTACAGCCCTTATCATATCCTTAACCAAAGCGGCATCGGTAACAAACTTTTGGGTGGGAATACAGCCTATTTGCTCCATTAACCACTTTTTGCCGATAAGTGCATCGGTTGTAACGACAATGCCAAAGGGCTTGGGGTAAAAAATGCCGTAGGCAATTTTCATATCGGTAAAGCTACAATGGTTCATTAGAATCAGACAGGGCTCATCCCCCGCCTTTTCCATATTTATTTTTTCACAAGTAAAACGGGTCGACCAAAGAGTGGGAGCCGATAATATTCGTATAAGCGAACGAAAGAAGAAGCTTGGTTTTTTAGGCTTCTTTCTGGTGGGCTTCTTTAAGGAAGCCACCTTTTCGTAAGTTGTTTTAATTATTTTAATTTTCATAAATTCACCTCTGTCACAAATCATTTTACTATAAATATGTTGCAGTTTCAATAAAGAAATGCTTGACAAAGTAAGGATGTATGCTACTATTAATTCAAGGGGGCGTTTTTTATGGATTACAGAAAAAAACTTGACGTAAAATACGAGGTTGACGTATTTGTCGCAGGAGGAGGCGCCGCAGGTGTTGCCGCAGCCGTTGCTGCCGCAAGGCAAGGTAAAAGCGTGTTTTTAGCCGAATCACAGGGTTGCTTCGGAGGTCTCGGTACAGCCGGAATGGTACCTGCCTTTGCACCCTTTGACGACGGTGTAAACTGTTTGGCAGACGGTATAGGTATGGAAATAAGAAGAAACGTATCAAAAGATATTCCTCTTAACACCTACTGGACTACCATCAACGTTGAAGAATTAAAACGTGAATACGACAGAATAATCACCGAAGCAGGCGTTAAATTTTCCTTTTTCACCACCCTTTACGACGTTATCACAGAGGGAGACAGAATCGAATACGTTATTTTGGGAAGCAAAAGCGGTCTGTTTACGGTAAAGGCTAAAGTATATATTGATTGCACGGGCGACGGTGACCTTTGTGCCTTTGGCGGCGGTGAATTTGAACTCGGTGACGAAAATAACGTAGTTATGCCCCAAACTCTGTGTTCAATCTGGGCTAATATAAGTCCCGACAGAGAAAGAGCCGCATATAACAGAAACGTAGAAGAAGCCTATGCTGAAGGAATTTTGTCAAAAGAAGACCGTCACGTACCCGGATTTTTCCACACCAACTGCGGTATTGCGGGCGGAAACTTTGGCCACACCTTCGATAAAAACCCTATTGACGAGGTAAGTCTTACCGAAGCTATGCTTGAAGGCAGACAGCTTGCCACAGAATACGAAAAATACTTTAAAAAGTACTTCAAGGGTTATGAAAATATACGTCTTGTTACTACAGCCAACGTTCTGGGTATAAGAGAATCACGCAGAATCACCTGTGATTATACACTTAACGTAAACGACTTTATAGGAAGAAGCGTATTTGAAGATGAAATCGGAAGATACTGCTATCCCGTTGATATCCACGTAAAAAACACCGACAAGGCTGAATTTGAAAAATTCTGGAAGGAATATACCAAAGATTTGCATTATGCTAAAGGCGAGTCCTACGGTATTCCTTATAGGAGTCTTGTCCCCGTTTCCTTTAAAAATGCACTTGTGGCAGGAAGGTGTATGGGTACCGATACAAAAATGCAGGCCTCAATACGCGTTATGCCCGGTTGCTTTATAACGGGTCAGGCAGCAGGTATTGCCGCCGCTCTTGCGACAGAAACTCTTGACACAAGAAGAATCAACGTTAAAGAGCTGCAAAGCAGACTTAAAAAGCTTGGTGCATACCTGCCGAATGCGTAAAAATACACAAAATTTATTGTATTTTTGCCGATTTAACAGTAAGAAACCTAAATTATTAAAAGGGCTGTTGACAATCAACGGCCCTTTTAATATAATATATAATAATAATTATAAGAGTAAATGAAAGGAAGAAATTATGGCTTATTATTTTGAAGAAGTATCTCATACCTTTAACGAATATCTTTTAGTTCCCGGATATTCCTCAGAGCATTGTATTCCCGCCAATGTTAGTCTTAAAACTCCCCTTGTTAAATTCAAAAAGGGCGAAGAGCCTGCAATTACTATGAATATTCCCCTTACCAGTGCTATTATGCAGTCGGTATCAGGTGAGCGCCTTGCGGTTGCCCTTGCCCGTGAAGGCGGTGTTTCCTTCATTTTCGGTTCTCAGTCTATCGAGGACGAGGCCGCTATGGTAGCCCGTGCAAAAAACTATAAGGCAGGCTTCGTAGTAAGCGATTCCAATATTACCCCCGATGCTACGCTTGCTGATATTATCGCTCTTAAGGAAGCCACCGGTCATTCCACCGTTGCCGTTACCGACGACGGCACCTGCTGCGGTAAATTACTCGGCATTGTTACCGGCAGAGATTATAGAATCAGCCGTATGGACAAGGCCACTAAGGTAAGCGAGTTTATGACACCATTTGACAAGCTTATTTGCGGCGAAGAAAACACCACCCTTAAGCAGGCAAATGATATTATTTGGGACAACAAGCTTAATTCCCTTCCTATTATTACTAAGGACGGCCATCTTAAATATATGGTATTCCGTAAGGACTACGACTCTCACAAGGAAAACGTTAACGAGCTTCTTGACAGCGAAAAGCGTTACGTAGTAGGCGCAGGTATTAACACACGCGACTATGAGGAAAGAATTCCTGCCCTTATTAACGCAGGTGTTGACGTGCTTTGTATCGACTCCTCGGAAGGCTTTAGCGAATGGCAGAAGCGCACCATTGCTTTTGTAAGAGAAAAATACGGTGACACCGTTAAAATCGGTGCAGGTAACGTAGTTGACCGTGACGGCTTTATGTTCCTTGCAGAATGCGGCGCCGACTTTATTAAGGTTGGTATCGGCGGCGGTTCAATTTGTATTACCCGTGAAACAAAGGGTATCGGCCGCGGACAGGCTACCGCTCTTATTGACGTATGCAAGGCCAGAGATGAATACTTTGAGAAAACAGGTGTTTACATTCCCGTTTGCTCTGACGGTGGTATCGTTCACGACCACCATATGACACTTGCACTTGCTATGGGTGCCGACTTCCTTATGCTGGGTCGTTATTTTGCACGCTTTGATGAAAGCCCTACAAACAAGGTTAACATTGGCGGCAACTACTTTAAGGAATACTGGGGTGAAGGCAGTAACAGAGCAAGAAACTGGATGCGTTACGACCTCGGCGGAGATAAGAAGCTTTCCTTTGAAGAGGGTGTTGACTCCTACGTTCCTTACGCAGGTACCCTTAAGGATAACGTAAGCCTTTCCCTTACCAAGGTTAAATCTACCATGTGTAACTGCGGCGCTCTTACTATCCCTGAGCTTCAGCAAAAGGCAAAGCTTACACTTGTTTCTGCAACAAGTATTATAGAAGGCGGCGCACACGACGTTATTCAAAAGGACACCACCACAAACAAAATCAAATAAATTTGTAAAAGTGAATATTGTACAAATAAAAGCACCCTTTTGTTATTTACAAAAGGGTGTTTTTTGAATATAATGACTTTAAGCAAACACTAATAATCCGAACCTGATTTTAAAGGCTCAATTTTCGTCTTTGCATTGTTAAAATACTCGTTAATCCGTCAGGATTAACTGCGTTTTGTGCCTCGCACAGCCAAAAATTCAACTCTTTAAAATTCTGCAACCTAAAACGGACAGAATTTCGAGTGATTTTTGGTGCGGAAGAATCCGTCAGGCTAACGCCTACGGGTGATGACAATCCGAAAAGCGCCGAAAGAATGCCGTTTTAGGCAGGTTCGGATTGTTCGTGTTTGCTTAAAATGTATGGAGGGTGTTCAATATGATTATAGAAAAGCGTATTAAAGAGTTTGAAAAATTAGGCTTTGGAATGTTCGTCCATTTTGGTCTTTACAGCGTGCTCGGAAAAGGAGAATGGGCAAAATTCAACTTAGGTATTCCTTGGGATGAATATTTAAAAACTTTAGAAGTTTTTAACCCTAAAGAAGACTGGGCAGAGGAGCTTGTAATTAACGCAAAAAACGCAGGTTGCCGTTACATAACCCTTACCACCCGCCATCACGACGGATTTTCGCTCTATGATACCTGCGGTCTTAACGAATACGATGCTCCCCACGTTTGCGGAAGAGATTTAATTAAGGAATTTGTTGAAGCCTGCAGAAAGCACGACGTAATCCCCTTCTTCTATCATACACTTCTCGACTGGCACGAGGAAAGCTACGAGAATAACTTTAAGGAATACCTCGTTTACCTTAGAAAAAGCGTTGAAATCATTTGTAAAAACTACGGAAAAATCGGCGGTATTTGGTTTGACGGAATGTGGAATAAGCCTGAGGAAGACTGGGAGGAAGATGCGCTTTATTCTCTTATAAGAAGTTACCAGCCTGATACTATGATTATAAATAATACCGGTATGTCGCACCGCGGTGAGCTCGGTCATATAGAGCTTGACAGCGTTACCTTTGAACGCGCTCGCCCTGCCGCTCTTAATATTGAAGGCGCTCCCAAGTATATTGCCAGCGAAATGTGTGAAACCTTTGGCGACCACTGGGGTTATGCCGAGCAAGACTTAAACTTTAAGTCTACAGGAAATCTTATAAGAAGCTATGCCATTTGCAGAAAATACCGTTCTAACTTCTTATTTAACGTTGGCCCTATGCCTGACGGCAGCCTTAGAACCATAGACAAAGGTGCTCTTGAAATTTTAGGTCTTTGGTCAAAGCTTAACGACGAAGCACTTCACAACCCTGCCCCCTTTAAGGTTGAGGTTCAGGATAAACCCGAAAACTTTATGTTAAACGACGGCAACAACTACTATCTGTTTTTCAACGACCTTTCAATGAAGGGTGACGAAAACGTTGTTATTAACCGTGATTCTAACCTTAACAACATATTCACCTTCCATAAGAAAATCAAAAGCGTAAGCTGGCTTGATAATGGTGAAGCACTTACCTTTACTCAGGAAGGTAACACGGTTAATATCCAAGGCAAGCCTTATAAGTACGGCACAAGCTACGTTGTAAGAATTGCTAAAATAACCACCTAAAGCCAATAAATAACGACCCAAACGGAGACGCTTCGTAAAGAAGCAGTCTCCGTTTTTCTATATAAAGCAAAAAAGACACCTTCAATTAGGGAAAGTGTCTTAGCAGGTTACATACTTTTAAAATACCTATCTTTAAAAAAATAATAAGAAGTACTACTAAAATATTATATTCACCTTAAAACTCGCGGAAGAATACAACTGAGGCACCTTCCGTAAGGAAAGGTGCCTCTACCGCTGTTTTTTAATTAGTCTTTTTTCTGAGGAACCTGCGCTTTAAGAGCGGCGCGGGTTTTTCTAACCTCTCCGAGATTTGCGGTAAGACCTTCATCTGCTCTACGCATAATGTCGTCTACGAAATCCTGAGCTGCCTTACGCATTTCACGGCTTTTAGCCTGAGCGGCGGCAATAATCTCCTGAGCTTTTTCCTGTGCAAGACGGGTAATTTCCTGCTCGGCAACCTTTGCCTTAGCCTGCTCCTCAGCGGCGCGGAGAAGGTTGTCCGCCTCCTGCTTTGCATTGCTGATGATGTTGGCTCTGTCGGTAACGATGCCTCTTGCCTGCTTAATTTCGTTAGGAATGTTAAGACGGATATCGTCTACAACGGATCTTAACTTTTCAATGTCTACAATTGCTTTTTTTCCCGGCACTTTAATGCCGCTTTCAAGGGCTTCGTCAAACTGTTCAAGTAAATCTTCAAGGCTCATAATTCTCTATCCTTTCAATCTGTTAATTATTTGTTTATGAATGATATCAGGGACGAAGCCGCTGATGTCACCGCCCATAGATGCTATTTGCCTTACCATACTTGAGCTCAAATACATATTTTCAGCTCTTGTAGTAAGGAACAGCGTTTCGACGTCGGGGTTGAGCTTGCTGTTGGTAAGCGCCATTTGAAACTCATACTCGAAGTCGGAAAGTGCGCGCAGGCCTTTAATAATAGCGCAGGCGCCCTTCTCCTTTGCATAATCGGCCAAAAGACCGTCGGAGAATTCAACCTCAACGTTTAATAAATCATCTGTGCACTTTTTTATAAGCTCCACACGTTCCGCGGGAGAAAAGGAGCATTGCTTTTTAGGGTTTACCATTACAACCACTATAAGCTTTGTAAAAAGCTTTGAGGCGCGGTGGATAATATCCAGATGACCCAAGGTAATAGGGTCAAAGCTTCCGGGGTAAATAGCAATATCATTTTTCATCATCATTTCCCCCTGAAACGTATTTGCTGACTATTATTTTAGAAAAACGGTAATCCTTAACCCTTTTAAGGGAACCGTAGTTATCCTTTAAAATAACCGAGTCGGGATGCTCGCACAACACCTTACCGCCATCCTTCATTACGCCGTCCAGCATACTCATTACGTTTTCGTAATAGCCTGCATAATAGGGTGGGTCTAAAAAGCATATATCAAACTTTTCCTTACTTGTAGCCAAAAAGGTAGTGTAATCGCTTCGTACAACCCGTGCCTTATCCGAAAGTGAGCAGGTTTGAAGGTTTTGGTTAATAACGTCAACCGAAGCCTTGCTGTTGTCGCAAAATACGGCGGAGTCGGCACCGCGGCTAAGAGCCTCGATACCCATTTGTCCACAGCCTGCAAAAAGGTCCAACACCTTGCTGTTTTCAAGCTCAAACTGAATAGCGCTGAAAACGGCTTCCTTTACCTTTTCAGTGGTGGGGCGAACGTCGTTTCCCGGTAAGGTGCACAACCGCTTATTGCGGGCGCTTCCGGTAATAACACGCATAACAAAACTCCTATATATACATATCTATACTATATTATCACACTAAACCTATGGTTTTGTCAATAGAAAATTGTTAAAAATGCAAAAATATAGGTAAGCCTTGCCGCAACCCTTAGAAAAACGTCTTATTTATCAAAAAAATACTCTTCCGCTTCGGCACAAAGGGCATGATATACAGGAAGATGCAGCTCCTGAACCTTAAAGGTTTCCTTTTCGGGTACTACTATAGCTAAGTCGCACAGCTCCTTTAAAGCTCCTCCCGTGCCGCCCGTAAGACCAACGGTATTTAATCCCATTGCCTTTGCAAGACGTACTGTTTCGGCAACGTTTTTAGCGTTACCTGAGGTGCTTATTCCAAGCAGCAAATCCCCTTCTCTGCCTAAAGCGTAAAGCTGTTGAGCATAAATTAAATTGGGGTCAACGTCGTTTGAAAAGGCGGTGTTCAGCGCAACAAGGTCGCTAAGCACTACGGTAGGAAGTCCTTTTTGAAGCTTATTGAGAGTGTCGTCGGAAAGTAAAGGCGATTTAGCCTTCATTTCTGCCTTTTCGTTTTCGCCTATGGGGCGCATTTTAAGGAAGCCCTTCATAAGCTCGCCTGCAATATGATAAGCATCGGCACAGCTACCTCCGTTACCGCAAATAAGTAATTTGTTTCCCTTTTTAAAGGTTTCTATAATTAAGCTTGCTACAGCCTCAATATCACCCTTACAGGGCGCAAGGCAACCGTAACGGCTAATAAGTAAACTAACGTGTTTCATTTTTTATTCCTCCTGAGCGGCAACTGCTATAGCCGCGTAATCTCCTATATCTTCACCAAGCTCTGCAGGTAAAATACTGCAATAATCAGCCGCCTGCGGCAAAGCTTCTTTTTTTATCACTTTTTCCATTGAAGGAACAAGTAAATCAGAACAACGGGTAAAAATACTTCCTATAACTATTCGGTCAAGATTTAAAATATCTATCATTACCGAAAGGCCTTGACCAAGCCTTGTGCCGCAAATTTCAAATACCTCAAGCGCGGCGGCATCGCCCTTGCGAGCGGCAACGGCAATATCCTTGGCAGTGGTTTTTCCTTCACAGTTTAAATAGGTGGGTATTATTCCGTTTTCAATATATTTTTCAGCAATAAAAACGCCAAGCTGAGCAAGACCGTTTCCACTGCAGAAGCCTTCAAAGGAGCCCTCCTTACCGTAACCTATAGGGCCGTTTTTGGCAAGGCGGATGTGACCGACCTCACCTGCCATATCGGTAACACCTCTATACAATCTGCCGTCAAGAATAAGCCCTGCCCCGAGACCCGTTCCGAAGGTCATAAAGGCCATATTATTACTCCCCCTGCCTGCGCCGAATTTCCACTCGGCAAGGGCACAAGCGTTGGCATCGTTTTCAAGGTAAACGGGACAGTTTAATTTTTCCTTGATTATTTCAACTACGGGAATATTATCCCAACCCAAAAGATTGGGCGGAGACTGAATGATACCCAATTTAGAGTTTAAGGGGCCGCCGCAGGAAACACCTGCGGAATCGACTGTTCGGCCACCCAAAAGCTTTATTGCGCTTTGGCACATTTTTTCGCACATAGCATAAGGAGTAATGCTAAAATCGGTGGGATAGCTCTCCTTAGCCTCTATATTAATAATCCCGTTTTCAAAAGCGCCTACCGAAACAGCGCATTTTGTACCGCCTATATCAAAACCAACTAACAGCATTAAAGGATCACTCCGTCTTTTTTAAGCTTTTCTCGCAGCTCGGATACGTTTAATTCATCGAAAGAAAGATTATTCTTAACCGAAAGAGCCGCGGCTGTACCTGCCGCCTGACCCGTCATAATGCAGGTACCTTGAATACGGGTGCTGGAATGGGCAACGTGGTCAACCGATATACACCTGCCTGCAACAAGAAGATTCTTTATTGTTTTAGGTAAAAGACAACGGTAAGGAATATGGTAATAATCGCCCTTAAGAATTCCGCCTATCGCCTTACTTTTGCCCTGAGGGTCGTGAATATCTATACCGTAAGAGCCGCAAGCAACACCGTCATCAAAGGTTTCACAGTTTATTACCTGTCTGCCCTTAAGCACGTATTTTCCCACAAGCCTTCTGGTTTCTCTTACACCGAGTGTATGGGAAGAGGTATAAAGATATGCGTTTTCGAAGCCGGGAACGTAACGAATAAGAAAATCACACAAATAAAGAATTTGCATTTGAGCAATTTCCTCTGCCCTGCTTTTTTCTGCCGCATTAGTGCCGTCGATACCAACCACTCTTGACATATTAACAAGGGCGAATTTTCCGTCGATACCGAATTTAACAATAAGAACTCTACCCTGAGGAATCGGTATATAATCACCGTTTTCTTCAAAGCCTACCGTACCGAAATAAGGAAGCTTCATAACCTCCTCCTTGGTTATGCCAAGATCATTATAGGTGAGCATACGGTTACAGTATTGCTGAGCAACCGAGCAATCAACGTTTCCCATAGAAAACATTACCGATACAGGTTGCATAAGCCCGTCGCTTTTATAAGCGTCGTATTTTTCCGAAGCACCGCTCTGGTAATGAATTTTATCCAAATTTCCTGCAGACAGCTCTTCAAAAACACCCGGTTCACTGCCCTTGACAAATTCCTCACCCGAAACGGCGATAAGATCACCATCACCGGTAGCATCAATAAAGCGCTTTGCCGAAGCAACCTCTATTCCGCTTTTGGTGGATATATAAACGTGGCTGATTTCATTTTGGCTTTTTTCCACACCTATAAGGTTAGCGTGGAAAAGTATTTTAACCCCCGACTTTTGAAGCATATCAAGCAATACAAAGCGAAGCATTTCCGGAGCCACCTTTAACGCATAATAATTAGGGCCGCCATAGGCTTTAGTTAAATTGCGTGTGCTTTCTACAATTTCTTCCGCCAATCCGCCGAAGGATTCACCGTTTCGTTTAGTAGTTGCGTCAAGAGGACCAACGTAGCCTAAGGTGGCAAGACCGCCTACCATACCCGTTTCTTCAACAAGCAAAGTATCGGCACCGTTTCGTGCAGCGGCTATAGCAGCGGCACAGCCTGCAAGTCCGCCGCCCGTAACAACAACCTCTGCGCTGTATTTTAATGGCGCTTTAGCGCAAAAATCATACTCCACAATACCACCTCTGAATTAATTTTAAACCTTTTATTACAGAAGTCAAGAATAATGAGCAAAAACTAAAAATGTTGAGAAAAAATAGCCCCAATCAATAATTGGAGCTATTTTAAAATTACTTAACAGTAATAATTCTGTGCCCGAAACGAGGCATTTTAATTGTAAGACTTCCGTTTTCGGCGGTCAAAATTTCGCCGCTTTCCTCATCGGTAACAGTACCCTTAAAGCCGGTTATGGTGCAGGAAGCAATTTCAGCAGTTTCAGCATTAGCGATAAACAGCAACCATTTGCCATCCTTATCCTTATAACCGCTTATTTTGACTGCTTTGTTGTCGGCAGTAAAGTCGTGATTGTTCCAATACGGATGCCAGGTGGAAGAATCAATATCGAATCTGTCAATAATCTTCCAAATTTCGCTCATTTGCTCAAGAGGTCCGCAAATATCGTTAGGTCTGGGCAAAATTCCGTGAACAAGAGAGAAAGCAATAGCATCCTCAAACTTCCAAATAGGACGGTTTTCGTAAACAATAAACTCGGTAGGCAGACCAAAGTTTCTGCCCGAATGAGAAGCACGAAGATAACCTTCGGGCATTTCGGTGCTACCCTCTTTAACAAGAGAATACTGAATGTATTCGCCAAGCCAAAGTGAATGAGCAAATGCCATACCGGGAAGGCTTACACAGTCGGAAATATGACAGTTAATAACCTTACCGCGGGAATTAAAGATATCGTAAAGACGCTTAAACAGATTCCTTACGGCAAACACGGGGTGTGTATCATGTCTAACACCGTCGTTATCGGTGTAGCCGCAGCCGTGGTTTGCGTTACCGCAGCTCCATACCATACCCGTACCGTCAAGATAAACACCGTCGAAGTTGTATTCGTCCACCAATTTTTCAAGGCCGTCGCTCCATTGCTCGGCAAAGGGACTTGCATAGCAAACGGGACAGGCACGCTGTGCGGGGAAACGATACCACGCAACTGCACGCTTTCTCATATCAACCGATTTTTTAGCGTAAAGCTCCACGTGGTCAGTCCAGAAGTCGGACATAGAGGACATTTCGTAGCCGAAGTAAGGAAGCACCTTTATACCGCGCTTGTGACATTCTTCAATAATCGTGCGAAGCTGATGAGAAGTACGTTGAGTAAGTCTCCAATAGTTTTGGGTTTGATTCCATTTTTCGTGGATAACAAGGGTGGTAACACCAAGGCGCTTAATTCTGTCATATCCGATTTCGGTATCGCCCTCTTTTACAGGGTTGGCAAGAAAATCAATATAATCGGCTTGCACCTTTTTAAAGCAGTCAATATGTAAAAGCTTTTCCTTATAAGGATTATTGGGGAATGGCTTTACGGGAGAAGCCTGCATAGCCAAACGGAAGCAAACCGAGGGATAGGAATACTGACCGAATTCGGGCTTCTCAGCCTCGCTGTGCTCCCAGTCGTAGGGCTGTTTATCAAGAAGGCGAATACGAAGAATTTGAGCATTCTCTTCCTCAACAAACTGATACGCCTTTTGCATACTTTCAGGCTCCCAACCGTTGGGACTTTCCGCAAGGAAGGAAAGGCCTAAATCATCGTTACCGAGATGTGCAACGGCGCAAAAGCCTAAGTCCATATTGCGGTTATCCAAAAATCCGCTTCCCGAATATTTTACCGAGTTGTCGGTTTCACCGGTGTCACTTGGCATAACGTCGTTTGGATATACGTGATAAAGAGACGCAAGCTCCTTTTTAACCGGTGTTTCAATCCAAAAATAGTCAAGTAAGGTAGTGGTGCTTTCCTTCGATTCAAGTCCGAAAAGCTGAGGTACCGTGTAGCCCTTTGGCATAAGCTTTACGTCAATGGTGGCACAGCCGTCAAATTCTACCTTCATACAGGTATTAACTATAAATGCATCGCTCTGCGCGGTAGCATAAATTATAGCCTGCTTTTGGTCGCATTCTCCTAAAAAGCAGTCAATATCACGCCATTCAATTTTATGGCCGTTTTCAGACGCATTAATTCTTATTGGGGAAGCCAATAGCTCAACGCCCTGTGTGGTAACTGATGAAAACAGCAGATTCTTATCTACGGTATAGGTTCTTCCCCATATTTCTACCGTACAGCATTTGTTTTCTTCCTTTGCTTTTACGGGAAGCCAAGGAGCCGGAACACCGTTTACAAACGTTTCTTTCATTTTTATTCTCCTTAAGATTTTCGCTTACACAGAAGTTTTCGTCACTGCCTTATCCGTGCATACGGTAGTCTAAGGTTTTGGGCAACGGATATTTTTCCAGCAATATCTTTTTAACTTCCTCTTCATCGGTGATACCGGTATCGCGTTTGATGATAAGGGTATAAAGGTCGAACCAAATTTGAGAAACAGAAAGCTCGCCTTCCTTAATATCGGCCATTTTAAAGTCGGGGGTAAGCATTTCGGCCGCCTTATCAAGCTCGCCTACCTTAATAAGAGAACAAATTTTAAGAAGATTGAGTCGGCCATCCTCTTTAAGTATGGGATTCATATTCTCGAAAACTTGGAGCCAATCAGCATCTCTGCCTGCGGCCTGAAGCATTTGAGCAAGCTCTACGTAAAGACCGCGGAAGCTGTCGTACATTTCAACGGCTCTGAACATATAGTAAAGGCCTTCCTCAAGGTTATCTCTCTCTTTATAAAGGAGCATACCGAGGTTACGTAGCGCCCAAGCGTTGGGGGTTGCCTCAATAGATTTTCTGAATGCCTTTTCGGCATTGTCTACGTCTTCCTCAATATAGTAGTGAACGCCGAGCTGCATATAAGCGTACCAACGCTGAGCCTCGCTTCCCTGCTCTGCGGCCTTAATAAGAAGATCTCTCCAGAACATATTGGAAACGTAGGAATGAGGACGGGTATTTACGTCATATGCAGGGAATTCACCGTGTTCAAGAAGGTACTTCCAGGGTGCTTGATTGCAATCGGTGTTGCCCCAATCACTTATATAAGCACTAATGGGAGCCTCTCCCTTAATGCTTCTTATCTTATTTTCAATTTCGCCCCAGCCGGAACCTGTCCAAAGCTGTTCTTCACTTACGGGCTTGCCATCGGGGAAAAGGTTGTACATATAGTTATCAAGGTTTTCGGTGTCAACAAGAGAAGAAAGCTGAGCCTTAACAGCGTTCTGAGCAACGTGCCAATCTTTATTGTGAACATCCTCCGATGCACAGGCAAGAGGAGTATACGCTTCAATAAACTGCCAGGTATCCTTTGCCTTCATAGGAATATGCTCAAGCTGAGTATGGGCAAGGCCGGCCTGAATTTCAATATAAGGACGGTCGTCCTCGGTAAGCCAAGAATTCCAGTTTCTGCCGCCGTTTGCCTGACCCCAAAGGAACATTTTTCTTCCTATAAATTCGCTGGTGGAAAAATGAAGCAGTCCGCTTCCGTCGGCATTTGCCGATGCTATCCATTTATTTTCCTCTTTTGGTATTTTATAGAAGAAATCATAACAACGGTTGTGATTCTCAGGGTAAGTGGCCTCTACACCAAGACAATTAGGAAGCTGTACCTTATCAAGAAGGTATCTTCCCTCGTCATAACGGCAAAGGAAGGATTCATCGGTAGGAACAATAACCCTTATACCCTTTTCTTCGGTTACGGCAATGTTTGACCACCAATACATATACTTGTCGTCATTAGAGGTATTTTCAATTCTGTTCTTTATGTAAAGCACCTTGCTGTCCTCGGGCAGATAAGCGTTAATAGAGTAAACAACCTCTCTTTTACGCTCGAACTCATACATCGAAAGAACTTCCTCGCCGCCCTTATAGGTAAGCTTTTTAGCAAAAAGAGAATCGCAGGTTAAGGGATTATGACCCTTAATGCCAACATTAAACTCTACACCGCCCGAAAACCAAGCGTTACGAAGCGCAAGATTGCAGGGCTGATATACTGCATTCTTATAAAGAATTTCCTTACCGGTGGTTTTATCCTCAAGGGACCAAAGACGTCCGCCCAGCTCCGGAAGGAAAACCGCCTTGATATACTTGTTTTCAAGTATAGCGGCATTAAAGGCTCTGTCATTTCTGTTACGGTCATAGTTGTCCTGATTGGTATAGGGCAACAGGGTGTTAATTTTTCCCTTTCCAAGGCCCTTCCTTTCTTCCTCGGTTACTTTGTCGGTTACTTCAAAGCCTGCGTGAATATAAGAAACGTTCTTAATATCAGGCAAAGGATTCTCAACACCAAGGTTTGCACTTCTGATAATGTACTTTTCAAATCTAAGCATAAATTTTCTCCTTTACTTCTCATTCGGGTTTAAAAGGGCCTTCATAATAGCGGATATGTCTTCCCTTTTTTCTGCACCGAAATTTTTTATCATTTTAGCCACTCTATACTTAATGGCACGGTCGGTAAGATTTAATTTGTCGGCCATTTCCGAATAGGTTAGGTTTTCGGTAAGGCAATAAAGAATCTCACGGTCAATATCGTCACACTCACCCAAAAAGGCTTCGGTGTGTATAATGCTTTGAACGTCGGGGTCGTAATAATACGATTCGTTTCCGTCGCCAAAATCATAATCGGAAGTATCTGAGCTGTTTTCGGGATTTAAGTTACCTGTAGAGCCACGAATAATAAGCTCACAGGGCAAGGACAAAATAAGACGCGAGGCGGAATTCGATTTTCTTATAAAGCTCCACGCCCTTATTGCCTGACGCCCCATTTCACAATAATCAAAATTAATTGAGGTAATGGGTACAAAGTGGCGCTGTCCCAAATTGGAATTACCTATACCCACCACCATAACGTCCTCAGGCACGCGAATGCCTTCAATTTTCAGTCGGTTAATAAGATAAATTGCCACAGTATCGTTAACGCAAAGCACACCGTTATAGGGCTTTATCTTAAAGCTTTCAATAAACTCGTCAACACACCGTGCAAGGCTTTGCTCGCAAACGTAAACGTCGCAATCCTCCTTATGCATTAAAAGAATTGTTTTTTCCTTTTCCCTATCAGCAATGGAACTGCGATTGACACCTAAAAGAGCAGTCCTTTTACAGCCAACCTGTTCAAGGTAATGCATAACCTGACGGATAATTTGAGTAAGCTCAAAATCAACGCCGTTGCACCGCTCCTTTAAGTCGGGGTGAAGACAGGCACCGACTATAATAGGCCTTAGTCCTCGCTTAACCGCCTCCTCGGCGGAATCCCTAACCCAACGGTAGGTATAGCCAACGATAAGCACGGGAACGCCCGTTATTATTTCGGAACAATCAAGCTTATTAAAAAGGCAAAGGTTATATTCCTGACGAACCGCCATTTTTTGCATACCTACAAGGATATTATTAATCCAGAAAAATTCTTTTTCACTGGGCTGAACCAGTACGTAAACGTCATTCTTCTGCACGATTCTCCTCCATAGAAAAATTCATTTTTATACATATTAATAATAACACAATCATTTGGCTATAACAAGGAAATAATTAGAATGTTTTCCAAACTATTTATTCCTTTAATATTGTAACTTTTAAAAAAATGTGATAGAATGGTAAAAATATCCGAAGGGGAAAAGGTATGAAAAGAAAAAGCAGAGGCTATTTATTCTTCCACAACACAAAAAATCAACATAATTTACGCATTGCCACCCATATAATGTTTTTACTTTTGGTTATAGAGAAGCTGGTTACCAGTGCTACAGCTTATCTAAGTTCGGGGGAATTGCTCTTTAGCTTTTCTTTAAAGCTTACCGATATTATTTGTATTTCGGTTTACGTAAGCGTTGCAATACTCCTTGCAGCCGAGGTAAAATACAAATATCTTTTGATACCCGACTTTTTCCTGCTTTTCGTAAAGCTTTATACCGTAGCCCAAAACCTATACCTCCTCTTCGCTCATTATGAAACGTCGTCCCTTTACGAAAAAATTGCGGCCTTATCGAAGGTGAGCGAAGGCTTACTGTTTTCACTTTTCCTGATTCTTTTATTCATAGGAAAGCTTATTCACACCCGCCGTGTGTATTCTAAAAATTACCCCTTTGTTTGTATGCGGCTTCTTATAGCCTGTTTCCCCGTTACCGTAGGCTTTGAGGTTTTAAAGACCGTTATTAAAGCTCAAATAAACGCTGATGCCTTGGTATATTTTTTTGAATTAACCAAAAACATTCTGAACGAGGCCTTTTTGGATCTCCCCTATTTTTTGCTGTTACTGCTGCTGGCATTCGTTCCCGAAACACGTCACTGATAAAAATGAGGAAATACCATGAAATATTCTGCCAAAATAAAAGGATACATTTTCGTAATATTAAGCGCAATAATATTCGGCTGTATGCCGCTTATGGCAACAAAAATATACGCTGACGGCGTTAATCCCCTAAGCCTTGTGCTGTTGCGAAATTTTTTATCTGTCCCAATGCTTGCCGTTGCGGCATTACTTACCAAAAAAACCTTAAAAATCCCCTTAAAATCTTTGCCTACAGTTTCGGTTATAGGTCTTTTAGGGTGCTGTATAACACCCCTTATGCTGTTCGCATCCTATATCTATATCCCCTCGGGTGTAGCAACGGTTTTCCACTTCGTTTACCCTGCCGTAGTTTTAATAATCAATATAATAATACAAAAAAAGTCCGACAAGGGCAGTATACTCAGCGTTATAATATGCTTTATAGGTATTTGCTTTTTCTATAACCCCAACGACCCACTTGACTTTAAGGGAGCAAGCCTTGCTCTGCTTTCGGGTGTTGTATATGCTTTATACATAATTATGCTGTCCCGCTTTAAGCAAAAAGAAATTTCCGGCTTTTTATTAAGCTTTTATATTTCGGTAAGCAGTAGTGTTGTTTTACTTTGCACCTGCGCCGTAATAGGCAATATTTCCCTTCCGCAAACGGCCGCAGGCTGGGGTCTGTCGTTTTTCTTTGCCTTCGTTGTCAATGTCGGTGCAGTCGTGCTGTTCCAGCACGGAACAGCCTTAATCGGCAGTCAGCAGTCGTCGATACTAAGCACCTTCGAGCCTATCACAAGCGTAGTAATCGACGCCCTTCTATTAACTAAGGTTCTGCCCTCCATCCCTTCCCTTATAGGCTGTATACTTGTTATACTTGCAAGCATTTTAATTGTGGTATTCGATATAAAAAAAGAAAAAAGCTCCTAAAGGAGCTTTTTTTCTTACGCTAAATATGGGTCGTCCCAAAGAAGAAGCTTTTGACCAAGGCCTTTCTTAAGAGCGTTTTCATAAAGTTCGTAGCCCCAGGCAACGTCCCATACGGGCATACCGCTTGCAATAAAGCAAATACGCTCGTCCTCGCTTTCTCTTCCCCTTCTGTTTTGACAAATTACGTCGCCAAGGCTCACACCCTCGGTAATGGGCGGTAATTTGCCCTCGTACATAAAACGGTAAATTTGAACGGCTATACCGTTAATAAAGCGCTCGTTTTCGGGGAGAAGCATATGCTCGTCGTAGTAAACCTCGTGCATTTTGGTATTATCCCAAATAACCTTAGAGGTGGTAAAGTATTCCTCGTCAACGTTACCTCTGCCCGAGAAAATAAGCAACGAGCCCTTTTTCAGCCATTCGTTTTCAAGCTTAATGGGTTTAACCGAGGATGCGGCAACGCTTACTATATCACCTGCTCTTACCGCTTCCTCAAGAGAAGTGGTAATACTTGCCTTAACACCGTACTTTTTGCTCATTTCCTCGGCAAAGGCCTGCGCCTTTTCGGATATAAGGTCGCAAACCACAAGCTCTTTAAGGTTTTTGGCCTCGTGAATGATACCCTCAAAACAAGCCATACTTACGGGGCCTGCGCCAATACAGGAGCAAACGGCGGCATTTTTGTTTGCCAAATACCTTACACCGACACCGGGCACACAGCCTGTACGTACCGAGCTTATAAGGTTACCTGACATAAGAGCAATGGGCTCGCAGGTATCGGCATCGTTAAGCATTACCATTAAAATAGAACGAGGAAGTCCTCTTTCAGGGTTAATAATGTTAGAGCCGTACCACTTTTGCCCTGCTACGTTAAAGCGACCGCCAACGTAGGCGGGCATTGCCATAAAACGGCGGTCAGGCGCATCGGTAGGCATATTGGGGAACGGACTTTCCTTGGGGAATTTCATCATAATACCGTGAGAATTGTGCTTATCGCCGCCCATAACGTAGTCGCCCACGCTAAGAAGACGGAAAACCTCTTCCTCTACGTCAATACAACGGCCGTAATCAAGCACGCCTGCATCTATCATTTCTTTTTCGTTGAGGTATAAAAACTCTGTTTTCATTCCCTTTTCGCACTCCTTTTGTATTTTTTAATACATTTTAACTATTACTTTGCTTGATTATATCAAAGCAATTTACACAAGTCAACCAATTGCAAGGATTAATTTTAATACATTTTTGTACTAAACAATACAAAACGCTTGAATTGGCCGCACAACGGTAGTATACTTAAATGAGAGGTGTTTTGAATGAATTTATCCGAAACTATAAAAACAAGGCTTGAGTATATGACAAAATCGGAGCAACGTATAGCCGCATACTATTTTAAAAGCCCTAACGGCTTTGCCTTTAATACTTTAGGAGAGGTTGCGCGTGATATTGACACAAGCACCACGTCGGTTATACGCTTCTGCCAAAAAATCGGCTTTAACGGTTACAAGGATTTTCAGTTTGCCGTACGCGACAGCTTTAGATTCGGTCTTACTTTGCCCGACAAGTTTAAAATAACTGTTGATATTAATAATTCCTCCTCTCCGCTTTCCAAAACGGTAAGCAACGCTGTAGCCTGCATTGAGCAAACCTTTTATAATTTTGACGAAGCCTTAATTAATAAAGCAGTAGCGGAAATTTTGTCGGCACAGCGTGTATTTTGCTTCGGCTTAAAGGAATCCTATGCCCTTGCCCATTACGCATACACTCGGTTTTTAACGGTGAGAAGCAACGTGTATATGCTTACCTCGGGTCAAAGCGGAGAAATCGAATCAATACTCAGTCTTAATAAAAGCGATATATGTATCTTTTTCCTTTTCCACCGCTACACACATCCCGCCCCAAAAATTCTCGAATTGCTGAAGAAACAGGGAGTTAAAATTATACTCGTTACCTCTCCGCCCTTTGACGATATTGAAAAGGGAGTGGAAATTTTGTTTCCCTGCTCGGTTAATATTAACGGAATTAAAAATTCCTCGGTTGCGCCCATTTGCCTTTTAGACCATATATGTAATGCTCTTGTAGTATCCAACAGCGAAAAAGGACTTGAATATATGCGCAACTGTGAAGCACTGTTTAAGGATTTCACCTTTTAAGTTAAAAACCAAGCAGACAAAAAAATTATATTAAAAAAGCAATTTCTTATTGACAAACCAATAAAATGTGGTATAATTGTTCTTGCTGATTTGGAGCATTAGCTCAGTTGGTTAGAGCTCCCGGCTCATAACCGGTCGGTCCGGGGTTCGAGTCCCTGATGCTCCACCAGTTATGGCGAATGCAAGCATTCGCCATCAATTATATAGGGGTATGGTGTCAATGGTAGCACACCGGTCTCCAAAACCGTTTGTGAGGGTTCGAGTCCTTCTACCCCTGCCAAGAAAAAAGCCATTCGCTTTCGCGAATGGCTTTTTTCAACTAAATCCGTCCTTGCGGACGGGATAAATCCCTCTAACGTGGGATGAAATCACTTCGTGATGAAATCCCGCTTCGCGGGGAGAAAAGGACGGATTTAATTTCATCTGAGGCAAAGCCGAAGATTTCATCAGCGTTAGCTGATTTCATCCTTGCATCAGCAAGGATTTCATTTTTGCAAGATTTCGAATTTATACGCAAAAACAGCAAAAATATTTCATAATCCGTTAGGATTATTTCATATTTTCTGCGAGGAAAATATTTCATTAAAAATATGCACCCCAAAAGTGTCTAACTTTTGGGGTGCATATCATTCGGACTGTCTTATTTTTTTATTGCGAAAGCAATGGTATATCATTATCCGATAGGCTGTATATCATAAACAACGGTGGTACCGTTGTTGCATCTCATCACACCTTTAGGTGTGTATTGGGCAAGTCATTTGAAATTCAATACCGTCTTTTCTACTTTCCGTTGATTTTTTGTTGCTAATTTATCGGTGTACACGGTATAATTAATTTGTTATTATATAGTTACGGTACCGGAATATTTAGCGAGGTGATTCTAATGACAATAGGTCAAACGATAAAACTTTATAGAAAAGAAAAAAACTTTACTCAAAGTGAGTTGGCAGAACTTATTGGAGTTTCTACACAAGCAATTTCCAAATGGGAAACGGATTCGGGAATGCCTGATATCTCACAAATCGTTCCTCTTGCACGTGTTCTGGAAATTTCAACCGACAAACTTTTAGGACACACCGATTCAGCTTTCGAAAAAGAGGTAACGGAGATTCGACAAAAATTCGGCGGTATTAACTTTATAAGCGATTTAAGTTACGCTGAAGAGTTATATATTCTCACCTCTAAATTCTTTAACAAACATCCCGATGTTTCAGATATTGCCGTTGTTGCATTAGAAACATATATAGAGTTATTTGCCAAAGGTAAAATAGGCATATCAAAATCCGAGTTTTTAGAGGAATGTGAACGCTATGGTAACAGTATTTTTAGATACGAAACAGTGGCAGATCGCATTTACAAAACACATTATTTATTGTCAAGAGCGTATGATTTGTGCGGAGATGACAAAAAGGCAGAAAGTTATCTGCAAAATCTCCCGTATGTTTTTGGTTTTAGGGATTATTGGGAAGCGGAAATTGCTCTTGCTGACGGTAAAAATGATATTGCTCTTGAGAAAGTCAAAAAGAGTTTTGCTCAAATGGCTCGTTTTACTTCTCGATGCATAAGACTTGCCGGAGGAATTATTCGTGCAAAGGGTGGCCCCGATGCAGATAAAATCAGTCTTGAATTAGATGAATATATGTTAAGACTTATAAATGCTTTTTTATCCGGTGGAGATTATTTACCGCACCGACAAATCTTTCAAAAAACCTGTCTTTTACCCGGATTGGTTTCGCAAAACGTTAAAGTGGGCAACCTTGACAGAGCTAAAGAGCATATGCAGGAACTATTGAAAACACGTGATGAGTTTTTTGCATGTGTCGATAATCCAAGTGATAAGCATTGTCTAATGTTTATTGAGGGTGACCTTGATGCATCTTGGAATACTACTAAAGAAAAAATTAACGAGCGTGTATCAAGTGCAGAAAAAGCATTAAAACAAATGTGATTTTTATTTACGGGGGTTAAATCCATAAATGAGAATTTATTGCTACATCGGATTTTGGCAAGCAGTAACGTAACATAATATAAAAAAAGGAGAATGCTAAATGATACATCCGATTGTCACAGTAACCGTTGACAGGCCGCTTGGAAGTTATCATCCCGAACATTCGAATATATACTATCCCATAAACTATGGCTATATTAAAGGAACGTTAGCAGCGGACGGCGAAGAAGAGGATGCATATGTTTTAGGTGTAACCGAGCCTGTATCTGAGTTTACCGGAAAGATTATTGCCATTATCAAACGCGAAAATGACGTAGAGCATAAATGGGTAGTCGCACCCGAAGGTATGCTTTTTACACGTGAAGAAATTGCAAAATCAACGTATTTTCAAGAACGGTATTTTAAGTCAACCATCGAATTGCTGAATTTATAACGTCAGCTTTACGCGCTTTTGCTTAATCTCTCATTTTTCTGCTCGGTTAGCAGCCTTTCTTATAAAGCTAAGTCTAAATTCGACTTAGCTTTTTTAATTATATCTCAAAGCTTCAAAAGCACAATTTGCTGTTGCTTTTATTTTTTTGGTATGTTAAAATTCACTTAAGGATGTGATTTTATGATTAAGGTTACTGTATGGAACGAGTTTGTTCACGAAAAAACAAACCCAAAATGCAAGGAATTATATCCAAATGGAATTCACGGTGCTATTGCTGATTTTTTAAGCCGTGAGGAGGATATTACCGTTCGAACAGCTACCCTTGACGACCCTGAATGCGGACTTACCGATGAGGTTCTTGCCGATACCGACGTGCTTATATGGTGGGGTCATGCCGCCCACGCCAAGGTGCCTGATGAAATTGCGGCACGGGTTAAGAATGCAGTACAAAACGGTATGGGCTTTATTCCTCTTCACTCCTCACACGCATCTAAGCCCTTTGTAATGCTTATGGGCACGGCAGGTAATTTAAGCTGGAGAGAAAGTAAGGATTTTGAACGGCTTTGGGTATTAACCCACGCACACCCCATCACTGCCCATATTCCCGATTATATTGAGCTGGAGCACGAGGAAACCTATGCCGAGCCCTTTGGTATCCCCGACCCCGATGAATTATTAATGATTGGTTGGTTTTCGGGCGGAGAGGTTTTCCGTTCCGCCTGCACCTTCAAGCGCAACAACGGCAGAATCTTTTACTTCCAACCGGGTCACGAAACCTTCCCTACGTATTATAACGAACATGTACAAAAGGTTATTATAAACGCAGTACGCTGGGCAAAGCCCCTTTGCAGGACAGAAAAAATTGAGTTTCCCTGCATTAAACCGACAAATTTCTTGTCGGAAATTTTAAACAAAGATGAATAAAAGAGGTTAAATTAATGAAAAAGGTATTTTCCTTAATCCTCGTATTCTGCTTATGCTTTTCCCTTTGTTCCTGTAGCGGCACCGCTGATTTTACCGTTGGTATTTGCCAGCTTACCGACTTTGATTCTCACAATAAGGCTACCGTAGGCTTTATAGAAGCCTTAAAGGAAGAATTGGCAAAGAATGGCAAAACGGTAAAAATAGAACAAAGAATTGTAGAAAAGGCTGAATTTTGTAAAAAGTCGATAGAGGATTTAACAGCCCTTAAGGTTGATCTTATTATGGCCTGCTCAACCCCCGCTCTGCTTGCCGCCGCTGATTGTACGGTAAATACACCCGTTGTAGGCACCTTAGTAACCGATTACCACTACGCTTTTGTTAATAATATTCCCAAAAACGTAACCGGCACCTCTGATGCGGTACCCTTTGAGGAGCAGGCAAAAATGATGGTTGAATCCTTAAAGCTTATTGCAGGCGATAAGGTAGGAATAATTTATTGCTCAAAGGAAGCAAATTCTACCATTCAGCTCAGCGAAATAAAAAAGAGCTTTGAAGCCTACGGCATTGTTTTGAACGCTTATCCGTTTACCGAAATAAGCGAGCTTCAAACGGTTACCGCCACTGCCGCACTTGAAAACAAGGCTGTTTATTTGCCGTCGGACAACACGGTTGCCTATAACGAAAAAACCATAGGTATTATTTGCAGTCAAAACAAAATCCCCGTATTTACGGCGTATGGCGGTGATATTTGTTATGCAAGCCTTACGGTTGATTATTACGCTTTAGGCAGAGAAGCAGGTAAAATGGCAGCCGAAATTTTGCTTAATAACAAAACCCCCGAGGAATTTGAAATCCTATCTCTTTCTCCGATTGCCGTATACAATAAAGAAATATGTAATGAATTAGGCATTACCGTTCCATAACCTTTTAGCCGACAGAAAATTCTGTCGGCTTTATTTTTCAGTAAACAAAAATTTGCATTTTTCGATTTCTAAAATCACTGTTTATACTTTTTTTAAATTCAAAGCCTCGATAACGCAACTATCAGTTGCGAAAAAAAGAAACCGAAGTTGATTGATATATAAAACAATTTTTGATAGCATAATAATAGTAGTATTAAAGAAAGAAGGTTTTTATTATGACCATAGGCGAAAAAATCGCCGTTCTTCGTACGCAAAAAAATATTTCACAAGAACAGCTCGCAGAAAAAATAAACGTTTCGCGCCAATCGGTGTCTAAATGGGAAATGGATCAGGCACTGCCTCAAATTGATAAGGTGCTTCAGCTATGCACCCTTTTCGGCATTACCACCGATCAGCTTCTTATTGATTCACAGCCCATTAAGATAAACGAAAACAAGGGCGGTCTTAAATACTTCGGCACCGACGGCTTTCGCGGTGAAGCAAACGTAAGTCTAACCTCACTTCAAGCTTACAAGGTGGGCCGATTCTTAGGCTGGTATTTTTCCTCCCCCTTTTCAAATTACCAAAAAAAGGGTGAACGCACAAGAATAGTTATAGGCAAGGACACCCGTCGTTCCAGCTATATGCTTGAATACTCTATTGTAGCCGGTATTACCGCTTCGGGCGCCGATGCTTATATGCTTCACGTTACTACCACTCCAAGCGTTTCCTACGTTACCCGTCAGGATGAATTTGACTGCGGAATAATGATTACCGCTTCCCATAACCCCTTTTACGACAATGGCATTAAGGTTATTAACCGTTACGGCGAAAAGCTTGATGACGATACCACTGCCCTTATAGAAGCATATATTGACGGCGATTTCGAAAGACTCAATATTTCGGGGGAAGATTTACCCTTAGCCAAAAGAGAAAATATAGGCTGTATTGTAGACTACGTTTCGGGAAGAAACCGATACTTAGGCTACCTTATTTCCTTGGCATCAAATTCTTACAAGAAGCTTAGAATAGGCCTTGACTGTGCAAACGGTGCTTCCTGGATGATTGCAAAAAACGTATTCTCTGCTTTAGGCGCACAGGTATTCGTTACGGGCGACTCCCCCGACGGGCTTAACGTCAATAACGGCTGCGGCTCCACCCATATTGAAAATCTTTGTAAATTGGTTAAGGAACAGCATCTTGATATCGGCTTTGCCTTTGACGGTGACGCCGACCGCTGTATTGCGGTAGACGAAAACGGCACTACCGTAGACGGCGATGCCATGCTTTATCTTTTAGGTCGACGCCTTAAAAACCGCGGTATGCTGAGTAATGATACCGTAGTTGCCACCGTTATGTCTAACAGCGGATTTATTAAAAGTCTTGAAAAGGCGGGAATGAAGGCAAGCCTTACCTCGGTTGGCGACCGCTACGTTTATGATTGTATGCAGAAAAACGATTATTCCTTGGGCGGAGAGCAATCGGGACACATCATTCTCAAAAAATACGCTACCACAGGTGACGGAATATTAACCGCTATTATGGTTACAGAAGAAATCTGCGATACCAAAACCTCTTTGTCTAAGCTTTGTGCAGACGTTCTTATTTATCCGCAGAAAACCGTTAATATAAAGGTTAAAAACAAGGAAGCCGCGCTTAACGACCCCAACGTGCTAAAGGCTAAGGAAAGCGTTGAAAAGCTTTTAAACGGTGTTGGCAGAGTTCTGCTCCGTCAAAGCGGTACCGAGCCTGTTATACGCATTATGGTTGAGGCCGAAAACCTTTCCCTTTGCGAGCAATATACAGAAATAATCGGAAAAGCGGTATACGAAGGAGGACACAGCGTTGAATAAAAAGGTAAAAACCGCCGAGCTGTTTAACTGTGAAACAAGCTATTTATTGCCTCTTTTTGAAAAGTGCACCTACCCTTGGGAAATGCTTCCTCTTATAAAAGAGCATATAAAAGATATTTTAAAGGAAGGAATTAACGGTTATACCGAAATAAAAGAGGGAATACTCTTAGGGGAAAACGTAACCATCGCCCCCACAGCCACCATTATCCCCCCTGCTATTTTGGGCAGCGGAACCGAAGTTCGACCGGGCGCATACCTGCGCGGAAACGTAATTACGGGCAAAAACTGTGTAATCGGAAATTCTTCTGAAATAAAAAACAGTATTTTACTTGATAAAGTCAGCGTTCCGCATTATAATTATGTAGGAGATTCCGTTTTGGGTAATCATTCCCATATGGGCGCAGGCTCAATTTGCTCCAATTTAAAGTCCGACGGCAAAAGCATTACCATACACGGTGATGAGGAATACGCCACGGGACTTAGGAAAATCGGCGGCATACTTGCCGATTACGCCGATATTGGGTGCGGTTGCGTTTTAAACCCCGGAACTGTAGTAGGGAAAAATACCTCGGTATATCCCCTAACCTCACTTCGCGGTGTTTACCCTGCCGAATGTATCGTTAAGGGAAAAGACTGCGTAGTTAAAAGAATACCATTTTAAGGAAGCGATGACTATGAATTTTATCACTGTAAAAACCTATGATGAATTAAGCACCAAGGCGGCCAACATTATTGCGGCGCAAATCATTAATAAGCCCAACTGTGTTTTAGGTCTTGCAACAGGTTCTTCACCCGTAGGAGCCTACGACAAATTAACCGAGTACTGCAAAAACGGTATTATCGACTTTTCCACCGTAACGAGCGTTAACCTTGATGAATACGTTGGACTTGATTCAAGCAACAACCAAAGCTACCGCTACTTTATGAACAAAAATCTTTTTGATAGGGTTAATATCAACAAGGAGAAAACCTTCGTTCCCAGCGGCACCGCTGACGATATTGAAAAAGAGGGAGAGCAATACGACAAGCTTATAAAAAGCCTTGGCGGTATTGATTTACAGCTTTTAGGAATCGGTCTTGACGGTCACATCGGCTTTAACGAGCCCGACGAATACTTCACCGCCGAAACACACCTCGTTAGCCTTGACGCTTCTACCATTAAAGCAAACGCACGCTTTTTTGCAAGCGAGGCCGACGTACCCACCAAAGCAATCACAATGGGTATGATGTCGATTATGCAGGCCAAAAAGGTACTCCTTATTGCAAACGGCGCCGCTAAAAAGGAAATTTTGGAAAAAGCCTTTTTCGGTCCCATTACTCCTAAGGTTCCCGCTTCCATTCTACAGCTTCATCCCGATTTAACGGTTATCTACAGCGAAAACTAATTTTCAAACGGCAGTCTAAAGACTGCCGTTTTTTGTAGATAATCGGCACTGTTTATGTTACAATATTCTCAAAACTTCAGGAAAGGACGGCGATGGCTTGAAGCCAAAGCTAAAGGAAAATGTAGCCACACACAAAATATTTTTTCTTATTTTTGTCGGTGACAGCTATTGACTTATTATTTGCAATATGTTATTATTTTTAAAGACTAATGTATCGGAGGAAATACAATGAAACACATCATTACTATTGAAACCCGTAATCTTTGCGAAAGCGCTAAGAACGGCGGCTGCGGTGAATGTCAGACTTCTTGTCAGTCTGCTTGCAAAACCAGCTGCGGTATTGCTAATCAGCAGTGCGAGAACACCGAAGAAAGCAAATAAATTGCTCGATTCAAATGCCGCCTTACGGCGGCATTTTTTCTTAGGAGATATATTATGATTCATCAATACAAGCAAGGCGGCTATAATATCGTTCTTGATGTTTGCAGCGGCGCCGTTCACGTCGTTGACGAGGTTGCTTACGATATTATCGGCTTATTTGAAAATAATTCAAAAGAAGATATTGTTAAGGCTGTTAAAGCTAAATATAAGGATATCTCGGAAGAGGATATTGCCGAATGCTACGCCGACGTAGAAGAGCTTAAAAACAGCGGCAAGCTTTTTGCCGAGGACACCTTCCAAGGTATGGCAGGTGCGCTTAAGGAAAAAACCGCAGGGGTTGTAAAAGCCCTTTGTATTCATATTGCCCACACCTGTAATTTAAACTGTGAGTACTGCTTTGCAAGTCAAGGAAAATACCACGGTGACAGGGCGGTTATGAGCTTTGAGGTTGGCAAGCGCGCCCTTGATTTTCTTATTGAAAACTCAGGCAGTCGCAAAAACCTTGAGGTTGACTTTTTCGGCGGCGAGCCATTAATGAATTTTGAAGTAGTAAAGCAAATGGTTGCCTATGCACGAAGCATTGAAAAGGAAAAGGGCAAAAATTTCCGCTTTACCCTTACCACCAACGGTCTTTTAATCGACGACGAGGTTATTGAATTTGCCAACAAGGAAATGAGCAACGTAGTACTTAGTCTTGACGGAAGAAAGGAAGTTCACGACCGTTACAGAGTGGACTATGCAGGCAACGGAAGCTTTGAAAGAATAGTTCCTAAGTTCCAAAAGCTTGTTAAAGCAAGAGGAAATAGGAACTACTATATGCGCGGCACCTTTACCCATCAGAATCCCGACTTTTTAGAGGATATTAAGGTTATGCTCGGCTTAGGCTTTACTGAGCTGAGTATGGAGCCCGTTGTATGTGAAAAGGGAGATAAAAACGAGCTAACCCTTGATGATTTACCAATTGTTATGGAGCAATACGAAAAACTTGCCGAATTAATGCTTCAAAAGGATAAGGAGGGCAAGCCCTTTACCTTCTATCATTATATGATTGACCTTACAGGCGGTCCCTGTATTTACAAACGCATTTCGGGTTGCGGAAGCGGTACCGAATATATGGCCGTTACCCCTTGGGGCGACCTTTACCCCTGCCATCAGTTTGTAGGGGAGGAGAAATTCAAGCTCGGTGATATTTGGCAAGGGGTAACAAATAAAGAAATTCAAAACGAATTTATGGCCTGCAACGTATACGCCCACGAGGAATGTAAGGACTGCTGGGCGCGTCTTTATTGCTCAGGCGGTTGTGCCGCAAACGCATACCATTCTACAGGCAAGGTTACGGGTGTTTATAAATACGGCTGTGAATTATTCAAAAAGCGTATGGAGTGCGCCATTATGGTTGCTATTGCGCGTCAAATCGGCGGTAACGAATAATGAATACCCCTATTTGTGATTTTGTAAAAAAATACAACGACAGCAATTTTCATCGACTGCATATGCCCGGTCATAAGGGAGCTCCCCTTTTAGGCTTTGAGCAATACGATATTACCGAAATAAAGGGTGCCGACGCTCTTTACGAGGCAAACGGCATCATTAAGGAAAGCGAGGATAACGCCTCTTCCCTTTTCGGCTGTCCCACCTTTTACAGCACTGAAGGCTCTTCTCAATGTATACGCGCTATGCTTTATATTGCAAAGCTTTTGGGACGAAACAAAATTCTCGCAGGGAGAAACGCTCACAAAGCCTTTATTACTGCCGCCGCTTTGCTTGATTTAGAGGTTGAGTGGATTTTTTCAAATGCTTCGTATTTATCCTGCGAAATAAGTAAAGAAGGCTTAGAGCAGGAAATAATTAAACACCGTCCCGGGGCTGTTTATATAACCTCTCCCGATTATTTGGGCGGCACTTCGGACATAAATGCAATAAGTGAAATTTGCAAAAAGCACAAGGTGCTATTACTTGTTGACTGCGCTCATGGAGCTTATTTTAAATTTTTGCCCGAAAGCCTTTTTCCCGTAGACCTTGGTGCTGATATGTGCTGCGCTTCGGCACACAAAACCCTACCCTGCCTTACCGGTGGAGCTTATCTTCATATTAAGGATGAAGCCTTAGCCAGCTATGCCAAAATGGCTCTTGCGCTTTTCGGCTCAACAAGTCCTTCGTTTTTGATTTTACAGTCGCTTGACAAAGTAAACGAGTATTTATCCTTAGGCTTTAAGGACAAGCTTTCCGCCTTAATTTTAAAGGCGGAGCGTATGAAAAAAGTGCTCAGAAGCAAGGGCTATACCCTTTACGAGGCAGAGCCGCTTAAAATCACCCTTTGCACCAAGGCATACGGCTATACGGGAATTGAATTTGCCGAAATATTACGAAGCAAAAGCATTGAATGTGAATTTGCCGACCCTGACTTTACGGTGCTTATGATAGGCATTACGTCAAATCTCGACTATCTTGAAAAGGCATTGCTTAGTATTACTCCCCTTGCGCCCATAACGGTTTTTCCGCCAAAAATCGAAAAGCCTCAACGAGCCTTAAGTATTAGACAGGCCATAATGAGCAAAAATAAAAAAGCGGTAATTAATGAAGCGCAGGGAAATGCTTTAGCAAGCCTTTCCCTATCCTGCCCGCCTGCCGTACCTATTTTGGTATGCGGCGAAGTAATTAGCGAAAACGCAGTTAAATGCTTTGAGTATTACGGCATTGAAGAAATTGAAATCGTCTCGGAATAAACCGAGACGATTTTTAATGTTAATACTAAAAAGCAATTGATTTTTATAATTCGGCGTGCTATACTTTAGCAGAGGTGATTTTAATGAAATTTGCAAATCTTCATTTACATACTATTTATTCCGACGGCGCTCAAACCCCCGACCAAATTTTCGAAAAAGCAAAGGAGCAGGGCTTCGGTGCCTTGGCCATAACCGACCACAACACAGTAACGGGCTGGCGTGCCTTTAGCGAGGCCGCAAAAAATCACGGTATGGACTGTATTTTGGGTATGGAAGCAAACGGTATTATGGGAAACTCAAACCTTCACTTTGTTTGCTTCGATTTCGACGAAACCGACAACAAGGTTGCAGAGTATCTTAAATATCACCACGAAATTATGTACGTAAACTCAAAAGCAAAGTTTGATTCTTTGGTTAAACATAATTATATTAACGGCATAACCTGGCAGGACGTGCTCGACGACTGCAAGGAGCCTATGTGGATGTGCAACGAGCAAATTTTTGCTTCATTAGTTAAGCGTACCGAAATGACTCAGGCAGATTACAGACAGTATTTTCTGGCTTTCCGTGCCGCACCCGTTGAACAATCGGCGCGTATAGTTTATAGCGATGCCGAGGATATTATTAAAATAATAAGAAACGCAGGCGGAGTTATCGGTCTTGCCCACCCTCACTGTATCACAAAATATTTACCCGAGCTTTACGAAATGGGTATGAATGCAGTAGAGTACGACCACCCCGATATTGACCAAAAGGATATTGAGGAAATTCTTGCATTCGCAAAGGGCAAAAAGATTTATATGGCAGGCGGCACCGATCATACGGGTATGCTTTCTAACTTCCCGTTAGAGCGTGAAACCGACCCTGAAGACCGCGACCCCTGTTTCCTCGTTCCCCTTTCCACCGACGTAAGAAACGGTGTAACAAAGGAAGAATATCTTGCTCTTAAAAACAGAATTTACGGATAATGCAAAAAAAACGGTGAACAACTTCGTTCACCGTTTTGTTTTATATTTCTGCTTCCATACCGTCATAGGCGGTTATAATGTTATCTTCGCCTAAAATTTCGCAAAGCTTTTCATGGGGATGCTGAGCATTTTTTGAAAAATGGGTGGCAAAAATTTTAGAGCTGTCATCAATCACCTTTACTGCATAAAAGGCCTTTTTAAGGCTTTTAACCATAGAAATATTATTATGCTCAAATACTCTGTAGTCGCCCTCTTTATCCCAAATGGTGCAATCAAAAACTGCAGAGTTGAGCTTATGCTTTCTTATTTCGTGCCAGGTTTTATTAACAAGCCAACCGCCGTCACAGCCCCAAAATATTTTTTTATCGCCGTCATTAATAATATAATGCACCGGCCTTTCCTTTTCATCCTCTACGCTGTGGTTAGCCGCCAAAGGGATTATGGTATAATCGTCGATTTCATATTCCTCGCCTATTTTAAAGGGAATTACGTTTATACCCATATCGCTGCTTATTTTTTTGGCAGAAAGACTTTCGGCATATACTCGAGCATTATTTTCCTTTATAAATTCCTTTAAAAGGTCAGCGTTAAAATGGTCACGGTGCGTATGGGTTATAATTATATTTTTAATCCTTTTTAATGCTTTCGGATAATCCGATACGGCAGGCGAAAAATCAATAAGCAGATTTTCGTTAATTATTGCGCCCGAATTTTTTCTTTTATCAGCACCATCGTAATTATGCCAATCATCGGCACCCGTTCCCAAAAACAAAATTTTCATATTACTTCATACCCCTGTGTATAGGCGAAATTGCCGTTTTTATCCTTAACCGATATTCTGAAATATCGGTCATTTTTATCCACTGTAAACTCCGCTCTGCTTACCGTTTCGCCCACTTTTGCGTTAAGGGCGGCACAGCGTCTGCCACCGGTAGAATAGGCAATTTGAGTTGCGGGCGAGGTTTCAATTATAACCTTTTCACCGCACCTAATAAGGCTTTTAATGGTAGGCCCCGTCGAAGCATAGAACTCACCCTTTAAAAGGGCATTCATAATTACGTCGTATTGAAGCCTTTCGGCATTTATCATTACCCAACCGCCGAAAGCGTCGCTGTCGGGAGAATCAAGAGGCTCGCCGAAATGACAGTCGTCACACATAGTGCAGTACACCCTTTTGCCTGCTCTGAGCATATCGTCAAAAACGTTAATACTATGGGAATTTATACCGTGAACGTTGCAGGAATGATTATAAATTTCCACAGCAAAAAGGCCGTCGTAATTAAGATAATCCGTAGCATTTTCATTAGACCAAATGGGGTGGTTATAGGAAACGATAAAGCCCGATTTTTTCGCCGTTTCAATTATTTCGTTAATGCCTTTACTTGAGTATTCCCTTTGGTATTCTTCGGTAAAGCGAATTTTATCCTCTATCATAGGGTTTTTAAAATGGTCGTAAACAGAAGAATAGCAGGGTGTAATGCAGTTGTGCCTATCTAAAGCATAAAAATTAAGATGTGTAACCTTCATAGACTGATTAACAAGGGTTGAAGCTGTAGGAACCTCCTTAACGGCGATTTCGCAGGAGGTTATAGCTAAAAAATCCTCATCATCTAAATGGGAATTATCAAGCACGTGCTCGTGGTCGGTAAAGGCCACTATACTGTAGCCGCGCTTTTTAAACTCGGCTTTAATTTCTTCCTTGGTAAGTTTGCCGTCGGAATCGGTTGAATGGCAATGAAGGTTTGCCTTGTAAAAGTTTTTATCGGAATCTAATAAAACTTGCATTTTTTCACCCACAATCGTTAGTTAAATAATACCACATATTACTGATTTTAGCAACAAAAAAGACGGCTAAGCCGTCTTTTTGCCTTTATTCATTAAAATATACACCGACATAAGTAAAACAACCGTGCCTATAAGTATGGCATACATAACGGACACCGAAACCTGCTTTTCAAAAAAGTATACGTTATAGTCTACCGAATCCTTTAGTCCGTCTATAAGCTCCTTGGGTAAGGCTTCTCCCGCCTTTTCAAAGGCACTTCTTAAGGTATGGTAGCGAAGCAGAGCCGTAGCGTAGGTACCCGGGAAAAAGGAAAGCACCCTTTGAAGCCCTTGGCTAAAGGTAGAAATAGGCATATATGCGCCGCAAATAAAACCGTAGCAGGAGCTGACAATAGAGCCCACCGCCGAAATTTGACCCTGAGTTGATAAAAAGAAATTAACAACAGAAGAAAGTGCGGTGCCGAAAAGGCTTAATAAAAATACGTCTAAAATTAACAGTAAAACGTCGCTTAGAGTTAAAAACCAACCCGTAACCGAAAGATAAATAAGACCTGCAAAAAGGGCAACGTAGCAAATAATTACGGTAGAAATAAGGGTAGCAACGTAGTAGCCAACCGATAATTTCCAGCCCTTTACGGGAGCAACAACAATATCCTTTCTTGCACCGCTTACCTTATCCTGCACCGACAATAGATTCGAGCAAAACGCAACGGTAATGCAGGAAACCGCCAACAGAGAGGATAAAAGCTGACCGCCTACACAGCCTGCAAGCAGTTTTTCATCAATAGTCAAGCCTGCTGCCTCAATTACACTTTTAAAGCTGTCCTCGTAAACATTACCTAAAAAGGTAGTATAAAGCACGAGGAGAATTAAAGGAGTTATAAGTGAGGTAAAAAACATACCCTTATCCTTAAAGAAAAGAACGGTATTTCTTTTAATAAGTGATTTTACGGTTATCATTTATTCTCCCCCAATCTTTTTCCCGTAACAGAAAGAAAAACGTCGTCCATTCTGCCCTTTATAATTTCATAATCTCTAAATATTTGCGGATACCCAATAATAAGATTTGTCGCCTCGTTAGTATCTTTGACACAGATTTTATAGCCGTCGGCAATTTTTTCGTAAGGCTTACCCAAAAGCTCGACCTCACTTTCGCTTACGTTATAAAGAGAAATAAAGTCGCCTGTATATTTATTTTTTAGTTCAAGAGGGGTGCCCTCGGCAATGATTTTACCACCGTCAATAATTACAACGTTGTCGGCATTGGCCGCTTCCTCCATATAATGTGTTGTAAGAAGCACCGTCATATCGGTTTCCTTGCGAAGTCTTTCTATAACTTCCCACAGCATTGTTCTGGTTTGGGGGTCAAGCCCTGTGGTAGGCTCGTCAAGAATAAGCAATTTGGGACTGTGAATAAGCGCCCTTGCAATATCTATTCTTCTGCGTTGGCCGCCCGAAAGCTTACCTACGGGACGGTTTAATATATCAGCAAAATCAAGAAGGGCAATAAGCTCATTAAGTCGTTTTTTAAAAGCTGCGCCGCCAATACCGTAAAGAGCGGCACGGTTTTCTAAATTAGCCTTAACGCTGAGCGCCTTATCAAGAACGCTGTTTTGAAAAACAACGCCGATATCCCTTTTAATGGCTTCGGTGTTAGCGTCAATATCTATTCCGCCTACGAAAACCTTGCCCGTATCCTTTTTATGGGAAGCGGAAATAACACCGATTGTTGTGCTTTTACCTGCTCCGTTTACACCGAGAAAAGCGAAAAGCTCCCCTTTTTTAACCTTGAAGCTTATATCGTCTACAGCCTTTACCTTACCGTAATATTTGCTAAGGTGTTCTATTAATATCATAAAAAACAACCCCTTTATGTGATATCAAAATGATATCACATAAAGGGGCGCTTGTCAATAGTTATTTAAAGCACAAGGCTATTAAATATTTGAACAAATAATAGGTGCCGTACAAAAGCTTCAACAACCGTTTAAACACCTATCTGTTTCAAAAAAGCCTTAAAAAAGCTGTATTACCGTAAGTAATACAGCTTTTTTAATATTTTTTGTATTTCTTTTACGTTAATATCTCTTAATAAGCAGTTGCTCTTTACCGAAATCGCCGCAGCTACTCCGCACGCCTCACCTATAGCAACACAAATAGGCATAGCTCGAAAATTTGAATGAGCAATATGAGTTCCCGAAATGTTTCTGCCCGAAAGAAGAAGACCTTCCTTCTTTTCGGGAATCAAACAACCGTAAGGAATTGTATACCCCTTAGCTTGAGCGAACTTGTGCTGAGCTCCCGTTTTATCAAGACCCGAGCCTGTTATATTATGTACGTCAAAATTAAAATGTGCCCCTGTGACCACCCAATCTTCGAATTCCTTTGCTTCAAGAATATCTTTTTCGGTTATAGTTTTAATCCCTTTAAAATGACGTGTTTCTCTTATACCAATTAAAGAAGCCGCACTTATTATATAACAGTTCTCATATCCCGGCACGTATTCTCGCAAGAAATCCACTATAGGCAGCATTTGCTTACGGCATATTATTTCCGCTCTTGTCAAATCCTCTGCCTTTGTACCGTCGATATCAGTAACGTTAGTCATATTACAGGTTGTTATACCGGGAATTGTTGAGGGATACAACAATACATGCCCTGCAGGTTCTGGCAGTTTTGCTTTGGCAAGTGCCTGAAGCTCCCCCTTTTCCGTATTGTATTTACTTTCAAAAGACCAAAGATATACCGCCCTTTCAGGGTCAACACCACCCACCTTAAACATAAGTGTAGCAGGCTGCATTTTATTGTCGTTTTCTCTTCCCAAAATAAAAGAGGCTCCCGCCTTACTGGCTATATCTCCATCACCCGAAGCATCAATAACAACCTTTGCAGTATATGCTTTTCTTCCGCTTTTGCTTTCGGTTATAATACCGGTTACAAAATCACCGTCGTTAATTACGTCACAAGCAAAGGTATACAAAAGCAATTCAACCCCTGCTTCACAAAGCATTTCCATATAGGTAATTTTTAGCATTTCGGGGTCTATTTTTATCGTTGCTTCACCATTATCAAAATAGTTCTTCTGTGATGCTCTGTTAAGTATCTCGTAATAAAGCAAGCTATCACATTTACCTGTAAAATGACTCATCAGTCCGCTTGTAGATATACCGCCCACACTGCCCAAATTCTCTATTAAAAGTGTCTTAGCACCGTTTCTTCCCGCCATAACTGCAGCGGAAATTCCCGAGGGTCCAGAGCCAACTACAATTACGTCGTATCTATCGTCTATAGGAATCTCTTTTGGTCCTTCAAAATACATCATTGACATTTCCTCCTTACTATGATAACATTATAAAAAATAATTTTGCTAAAAACATTTAATATTATCTTTAAAATCTACAATATTGTGCAAAAGAGAATGCTATGAATGATATCGAAGAAATCTATAACTACATACTTTTTTTACGAACCGAAAAAGAATTAGAAATCACTTTGCACCCACTTTGCTATGATACAGTAATTACAAGTTCTAAATTACATCGCTTTAATATTCACGAAAATTCCTATTGCGTATACCTTAAAAGCAAAAAAGAAATTTGGAAGTACTGTATAGAAAGACAGAATAAAATATTAAAGAAGTGCCAAAACGGTTCCTTTTGCGGAAGTTGTTTTGCAGGAGTCAGAGAATACGTATACCCTATTACAGCCGATAAAGTTATTGGTTTCATTTCGGTAAGCGGTTATAAAGACGGTAACGGTGAAGAATATTGCGAAAAGGTTTCCAACTGTTATAATTTACCTGTAGATCAGGTCAAAAACGTATACGATAGACTAAAATCTGCTCCACCAAAAAGAGATATAGATACCCTTTTGAATCCGCTTTGCAGAATGCTAGAGCTTGCTTATGTAAAACGAGAAGGCTTTGAGCAGAACCATTCATATTTGAGCGATATTGTCAATTATTTGCGCTTAAACCATACCGTCAAAATCACTATCGACGAGCTCTGCAACAAGTTTCATTTAAGTCGTTCAAAGCTAAGCAAGGATTTTAAGGAGTTTACAGGACAAACAATAAGTGAATATATCAAAACTCTAAGAATAGAAAGCAGTAAAAGCCTGCTAAAGAACACAAAAATGAATATAAGCGAAATAGCCATTGCAACCGGCTTTGACAATGGAAATTATTTCTCTTCTGTATTTAAAGAAAACGTTGGTACGTCACCTAAGGAATATAGAAAAAAAGCTGTATTACCGTAAGTAATACAGCTTTTTTATTATTCATTAGTTGCTTCTTGCTTTTCTTCCATTATGGAAATAAAGCGCTCACCGTCGATTTTTTCTTCGTTAAACAACACCTTGGCAACCTCGTGAAGCTTAGGCATATTAGCCTTAAGAATCTCGAGTGCCTTGTTATATTGTGTCATAACGATAGACTCTATTTCATCGTCTATCATAGCGGCAATTTTTTCGGAATAGTTAGGTGTAGATGAAAAATCACGTCCTAAGAATACCGAATCGTTATCGGTGCCGTAGGTTACAAGACCCAGCTTTTCGCTCATACCGTACTTGGTAACCATTTTTCTCGCAAGGTCGGTGGCACGTTGAATATCGTTTGAAGCGCCCGTACAAATATCGTCCTGAGTAAGCTGCTCTGCGGCTCTGCCGCCAAGGAGCGAGCAAATATCCTCAAGCATAGATATTTTGGAAACGTGACCCTTTTCCTCGGTGGGGATATACATAGTATAGCCTGCCGCCATACCTCTGGGAATAATAGAAATCTGGTGAACAGGGTCCTGAGTAGGCAGGAAGTAGGAAACAATAGCGTGACCTGCTTCGTGGTAAGAGGTAATCATCTTGTCCTTTTCCTTAATTACTCTGGATTTCTTTTCGGTACCCATTACAACCTTAATGGTAGCCTCCTCAATTTGGGGCTGTGTAATAGCCTTAAGGCCCTTACGAACGGCAAGAAGAGCCGCTTCGTTAAGAAGGTTTTCAAGGTCGGCACCCGTAAAGCCTGCGGTAGACGCCGCAATGGTTTTGAGGTTAACGTCGGGGCCTAAGGGCTTACCGCGAGAATGAACCTTCAGTATTTCCTCTCTGCCCTTTACGTCGGGATAGTTAACTGTAATTTGACGGTCGAAACGGCCGGGACGAAGAAGTGCCTTATCAAGGATATCGGGGCGGTTGGTTGCCGCCATAACGATAACGCCTTCATTAGCGCCAAAGCCATCCATTTCAACAAGCAACTGGTTAAGTGTTTGCTCTCTTTCATCATGACCGCCGCCGAGACCTGCGCCACGCTGACGGCCTACGGCGTCAATTTCATCTATAAATACTATTGCGGGAGCATTTTTCTTTGCTTCTTCAAAAAGGTCGCGCACACGGGAGGCACCTACACCAACGAACATTTCAACAAAGTCCGAACCCGAAATACTGAAGAAGGGCACCCCTGCCTCACCTGCCACTGCACGGGCAAGAAGGGTTTTACCTGTACCCGGAGGGCCAACGAGAAGCACACCCTTCGGAATACGTGCGCCAAGCTCGTCAAACTTTTTGGGGTCCTTAAGGAAGTCTACGATTTCCACCATTTCTTCCTTTTCTTCATCGGCACCTGCAACGTCGGCAAAGGTGGTTTTGCGGTTGGTTTCGCGCTTTGGCTTAGCTTTACCAAACTGCAACGATTTATCGGCTCCCATTGAAGAGCTCATACGCTTCATAAAGATATAGCCTACGACAAACATTACCACCACAAGAATTAAGGTGGGCAGTAGTTGAACTATCCAAGCAAGACCGCTTCCGTTTTCGTAGTCCATTTTAATTTGTGCATCGGGATGCTGCTCGTTATATTCTATAACGTTAAAATCCTGATAAAAAATACCTGCATCGGGAACGGTATAGCTGTGCTTTTTACCGTCCTGCGTTACGTAATCAAGGTCGCCGTTATACAGGTTTAAGGTATATGAAACAACCTCGCCGCTTTGGAACTTTGCAATTACATCATAATAGGTAGTCTTTCCTGCAGAGTTGCTGAAATAAGACACCGAAAGAATTGCAATTAGCAGAATAATCGGGATTCCGATATAAAGCAGTAAATTTTTTACTGTTTTATTCATTTTCCCACATCCTTTCTCTTTTTACTGTAAACCTCTTAAAAATCACGGTTTTTTGGTGCAGTTAACCTTAATAATTCTTTTGGTTTCGGAATCGGGACAAACCCGTTTATCCACACCGCCGCCATAAACCCATACAACACCGTTATTATCTGCAACTACGGGTAGAATATCGCGAAGAGCAGGATCAATTCCCTCTTCATTCATCCATTTGCGAAGTGCCTTTGATACTCCACGGTGTAAAAAAGTTATGCTGTCACCGGGAAGTCGTGTTCTGATTTCAAGCTTCCCGACTATTTTATCACAGTCTATTGCATTTTTTAATAACAAATTAT
This sequence comes from Clostridia bacterium, assembly GCA_017474125.1. Taxonomy (GTDB): domain Bacteria; phylum Bacillota; class Clostridia; order Oscillospirales; family Acutalibacteraceae; genus SIG607. The sequence continues at coordinate 9,546 of JAFVIF010000041.1, read as the reverse complement.
GAATTTTTCCGTTTTCTTTTATGACCGATGCATCACATTCCTCAAGCTCGGTAACAAAAACCGGAAGATTTTCATTTTTTACAGGCTTTATAAACCCATCGGCTGCTTTAAGCGCTCTTCCGCCGCTAACGTTTAAACGTCCGCTGCCGCTGAATGCAAGCTTTGTAACACCGCTTACAGCGAAATTGCCGCTTTCGTTAAGGGTTTCAAGATATAATGAAATAACTCTTGACGCTACTGACCTGTGCAGACCTTCTAAGCCTGTAATATTAAGCGCTTCACCGCAAAGCCGTTTACCGAATTCTTCCTTTGCAATATTATCAATAAAACTACTGTCGTCGTTTAACAGCGTTAAGGTGGTTGCAAAGGATTTAAGCAAGGAGGGATTGAGGCTTTTTAAAACAGGCACTACGGCGTGTCTTATGCGGTTTCGGGTAAAATCATCTGATAAATTGGTGGAATCGGTAACGTAGGGCACCTTATACTCACTGCAAAAGGCCTCAACCTCTTCCCTTGTACAGCTAAGCAGAGGGCGAATAAATTTATCCCTGCGTTCGGGAATACCGCAAAGTCCGTTAAGACCCGTTGCGCGGGTTAACCGAAAGAGCACCGTTTCAAGATTATCATCGGCATTGTGTGCCGTTGCAAGCGCGTCACATTCACATTTATCAAAAACGTTATAGCGCGCCTGCCTTGCGGCAAGCTCTATGCTCTGTTTTTCACTTACAGCAATATCCTCTACGTTTATTCTGTGTACGGTAAGGGGTACGTTAAGCATTTTGCATTGCTTTCTTACAAAGGCCTCGTCCCTGTCCGATTCCTCGCCGCGAAGTAAATGATTAATATGAACGGCGCTAAGCGTAATAGATAATTCCTCTCTCAGCATATAAAGCCCCCTGAACAGCGCCATTGAATCGGCGCCGCCCGATAAAGCAACCGTTATATGCCTTTCGTTTTCCTTAAAAGGGAAAGCGCGAAGGGTTGAAAGCACGTCACTCATTCGTCAAAACCTGCCGGAGAAGTAAAGCGAGTAAATCTGCCGTCCCAATGAAGCTCAACCGTACCAATCTCACCGTGACGGTTTTTTGCTACGATACACTCTGCCTTATTGGGGTCTCCCTTTTCCTCTCCATCTTTCTTTTCACCGTCGTAGTACTTTTCTCTGTACAGGAAAAGTACTATATCCGCATCCTGCTCAATAGAACCCGAATCACGCAGATCGGAAAGAGCAGGTCTATGGGACTGTCCCTTAGACTCGGTACCACGTGAAAGCTGAGCGCAGACAATAAGCGGAACCATAAGCTCCTTAGCCATAATTTTAAGGCTACGGGTAATTTCGGAAATTTCCTGCACTCGGTTGTCGGTATGATGTGCGGAATGCATAAGTCCGAGATAGTCTATAACAACCAAGTCGATATCGCCTTTTCTTCTTAGCTTTGCCTTCATTTCCGGCACGGTAATAGACGAGGTTTCGTCAAAATATATTTCTGCCTGACTGAGCTGTGCCCCCGCCTGACCAAGCCTTGTCCATTCATCGGCATCAAGCTGGCCTGTACGGAGCTTTTCGCTCTTAATAGCGGCCTCGCCCGAAAGCATACGCTGAGCAAGCTGGTCTCTGGTCATTTCAAGGGAGAAAAAGGCTACCTTTTTGCCTGCGTTTATAGCAACGTTACGTACTATATTAAGGGCAAAAGAGGTTTTACCCATACCGGGACGGGCGCCTAAAATAATAAGGTCAGATTTATTAAGACCTGTTATCATTTTATCAAGGCCCGAAATACCCGTAGGAATACCTATGTAGTTATCCCTTGTTTCGGGGTTATTCATTTTGGAAAGTCGGTCATAGGTTTCGTTTTGAATAACCGATGCAATATGCTCAAGACCCGATACGCTTCTGCCTTCTCTTATTTCGTAAATTCTTTGCTCGGCAGAATCAAGCAGCTTGCCTGCATCCATTACGTTTTCGGTGGCATCAGTAATTATTTGACGAGAAGCCACAATAAGCGCCCTTGCATAGTAACGCTCCCTAACAATGGAAACGTAGGTAAGCACGTTAGCACTTGAAGGCACGCACTGAACAAGGTCGGTAAGGTATCGCTTACCACCCGCCTTATCGTAAACGCCCTCTTTTTTAAGTTTATCAAGAAGTGTTACGAAATCAATTCGCAGGTTGTCGTTGGTCATTCCCACAAGGGTATTATAAATAGCCTTGTGCTGAGGAAAGTAAAAATACTCCTCCTTAATCTGGGTAATAACCTCGTTAATACAGCTTGGGTCAATTAGAATTGAGCCAAGAATTGCCTGCTCGGCATCTATATCATAAGGCAGACCTGCTCCGTCAATATCGAGAATCTGTCTTTCGTCAGCCATTATAATTCCTCTATTCTTCTACCCTTACGGTAATTTTTGCAGTAATACCTGTATAAAGGCGGATTTCGGCGGTGTATTCACCGAAATTCTTAATATCGGCAATACTTGTTTTCTTTTTATCAACGTTAACTCCGAAGGACTTATTGATTTCGGCAGCTACCTCCTTAGAGGTAACGGCGCCGAAAAGCTTGCCCTGTGAGCCTGCCTTTGCCTTTATAATAACGGTTTGACCGTCAAGCTTTTTCGCAACAGCCTTTGCGGCATCAATTTCCTCCTGCTTATGGAAGGCGGCGGCATTTTCACGGTTTTTAAGTTCAGACATAGCCGCGCTGTTAGCCTCGATAGCAAGATTTTTCGGAAAAAGGAAGTTACGAGCGTAACCGTCGGATACGTTTACAAGCTCACCCTTTTTGCCCTGTCCCTTAACGTCAGCAGTTAAAATGACCTTCATTTTTATATCATCCTTTCTACATTTCCATAACTATTGGTAATACCATAGGTCCGCGTCCTGTACGCTCCCTTATAAACCTTGTAAGACCGTCGCGCAGCCTTACCTTAAGGGTGTTCCAGTCCTTAATACCCGAAATATAGCATTTTTCGAGTATATCGCAGGCAACCTCATTCATATCAGCCATAAGCTCTTCCGATTCCTTAACGAAAACGAAGCCTCGGGAAATAACCTCGGGTCCTGCAACAACCTCACCCGTTACCGAATCAACGGTAACGGCAACTATTATAATACCGTCGTCGGCAAGGTGAATTCTGTCCTTAAGCACAACGTTACCGACGTCGCCAACACCGAAGCCGTCAACAAGAAGTCGACCTGCAGGCACGTTACCGTTAACCCTTATGCCGCTTTTTCCGATTTCCACTACGTTGCCTATATCGGCAATTATGCAGTTCTTTTTATCAATACCAACGGCATTGGCAAGCTGTACGTTGTGAACAAGATGCTTTTGTTCACCGTGCACGGGAATGAAGTAACGCGGGTTGGTTATTCGCATCATAAGCTTTAATTCTTCCTGACAGGCGTGACCCGAAACGTGAACGTCGTACATTTTTTCATATACCACGTTGGCGCCGCGTCGCATAAGCTCGTTCACAACGTTTCCCACTGTTTTTTCGTTACCGGGAATAGGGGTAGCCGAAATAATAATCATATCACCGGGTATTAATTCAAGCTGTCTGTGCTCGTTAAAGGCCATACGGTGAAGCGCCGAAAGAGGCTCGCCCTGACTTCCCGTGGTTACAACAACAATTTGCTCCGGAGTATAGTTTTTAATGGAGCCTATATCAATAAGCAAATTTTCGGGAATATGCAAATAACCGAGCTCGGCGGCTATGCTTACAACGTTTTCCATACTTCTGCCCGAAACGGCAACCTTTCGGCCGCACTTTTCAGCCTGATAAATAATTTGCTGAATTCGGTGAATGTTTGAAGAGAAGGTAGCAACTATTATACGGTGCTTCCCTGCTTTTCTGAACAGTGTCGCAAAGGAATCACCCACAATACGCTCACTTGCGGTAAAGCCGGCACGCTCAGCATTGGTGGACTCACAAAGGAGCGCAAGCACACCCTCCTTGCCAAGCTCGGCAAAACGCGCAATATCAATAACCGTGTTATCAATGGGGGTGGTGTCAATTTTAAAATCGCCTGTTTGTATAATGGTGCCTGCCCCACACTTTATTGCAAGGGCAACTGCATCGGGAATGGAGTGATTTACGTGGATAAGCTCAACCGTAAACTTACCGAGCCTTACGGTATCCCCTGCCTTGGTTACTACAAGCTTTGCCATATTAAGGAGCCCGTGCTCCTTAAGCTTTCCTTCTACAAGACCCAAGGTAAGCTTGGTGCCGTAAATAGGAATGTTAAAGTTTTTAAGCAAATACGGTATAGCGCCTATATGGTCCTCGTGACCGTGGGTAAGCACCATACCCTTAATTTTATCCTTGTTTTCAATAAGGTAGGTAAAGTCGGGAATTATAATATCAATACCCGGAGTAGATTCGTCCGGAAAGCTCATTCCGCAATCTACGATAAACATATCACCGTCAAATTCATAAAGGGTAATATTTTTACCTATTTCTCCAATACCGCCCAAAGGAATTATACGTACGGGCTTATTACTAACAGCCGATTCCTTTTTAACCTGCTTTTTTGTATCCGCGGTTTTCTTTATGCCTCCTGATTTTTTCGTGGGCTTCTTTTCAATTTTAATTTCAGGCTTACCCGAATACTTTTTCTTTAATTTTGAAGAAGGCTTCTGCTTTGAAACATTCTTCTTAGCTTTAGCGGCCTTGCCCGTTTCCGCTCTGCGGCGCTTCTTTTCCTGCGTCGCTTTTTCTTGATTCATTTAATATCCTCCTGATAAAATTTTATATTTTAAGTCTTTGCACATCACGCAAAAGACAATCTCGGCAACAATACCCCATAATAGAGTATAGATATATTTATAATATTATATTATTGGCAATATGTCAAGCCGATGTTACCTTACTATTATGAACAAAATATAAAAAAAATAACCGTGCACTAAGCACGGTTATTCTAACTATCATTAAAAATTATTCAATAACGATAGGATCAAGAATAATTTCACAACTGCCTTTGTCTCTGTACTGCTCGCCGCACATTTTCTTAACGATTACACAATCAAGAGAAGTACCGCCGACAAGCTCGGAGAAAGCATCGTTTTCACCGCCGTAGCCAACCACGTTAGCTTTGTAGTGATAAGCAATTTTTTCGCCGTCGCCTTCATAAGCAATACCAACGGTAAGACCCTCAATCTCTTTAATAGAGGTGATGTTTATGTTCTTGGGATTGCCCTTCTTAACGCAAACTACGTAAGGATCCTTGCCTTCGAGAACGAGAGGCTCCTTAGCGTCGTCGTCTTCATCAGAATCATCCTGACCGGTAACGATAGAAGGGTTAGAGTTCTTATCCTTGTCGGGATCCTTGGTTTCGCCGCCGCCACAAGCAACAAGGCTGAATACCATAAGCATCGCTAAAAGTAAAGCTAAAAGTTTTTTCATAATAGGTACACCTTTCATTATTTAAATTTTATTCATCGGTTTTAACCACCAAGGTAATTATATACTAACCTTTAAACATTTTCAACTGTTTTTTGTTTAAATTCTTGCAACACCCGTTTTGCGAGCGGCCTCTGCAACCTTTTCAGCAACGGTTTTACCTATTCTTTCATCAAAAGCAAAGGGCATAATGTATTCTTCATTAAGCTCCTCATCACTAACCAAGGAAGCAATAGCCAAGGAAGCGGCCATTTGCATTTCTTCGTTAATATCACTTGCTCTAACGTCTAAGGCACCACGGAAAATTCCGGGGAAAGCCATAACGTTGTTAATCTGATTGGGGAAGTCTGAACGGCCTGTGCCAACCACCCTTGCCCCTGCCTTCTTGGCGAGGTCGGGCATAATTTCGGGAACGGGGTTAGCCATGGGGAATACGATAGCATCACTGTTCATCGACTTAATCATTTCTTCATCTACTACTCCCGGTGCAGATACGCCGATAAATACGTCTGCGCCCTTCATAGCATCCTTAAGAGTACCGTTCATTTTTTCCTTATTGGTAACCTTACTCATTTCAGCCTGAGCAGGATTTAATTGGCTGTCACCCTCCACTATAATACCGAAGCGGTCAACCATAGTAAGGTTTTTTACGCCTAATTTTAACAGGTGCTTACCAATCGCAATACCTGCGCTGCCTGCGCCGTTAATAACACACTTAATTTCGCCGATTTCCTTTTTGGTAAGGCGTAAAGCATTAAGAAGAGCGGCACCAACAACAACGGCAGTACCGTGCTGGTCATCGTGGAATACGGGGATATCGCAAAGCTCTTTAAGCTTCTTTTCAATTTCAAAGCACCTTGGAGCGGCAATATCCTCAAGGTTAATACCACCGAAGGAACCGGAAATAAGATAAATAGTTCTAACTATTTCATCAACATCCTTACTTCTTATACAAAGAGGGAATGCATCTACGTCGGCAAATTCCTTAAAGAGTACGCACTTACCCTCCATTACCGGCATACCTGCCTCGGGGCCGATATCACCAAGGCCCAAAACAGCGGTACCGTCGGTAATAACCGCAACCATATTCCATCTTCTTGTAAGCTCGAAGGATTTGTTGTAGTCCTTATTAATTTCAAGGCAGGGCTCTGCTACGCCCGGTGTATAAGCAACCGAAAGCTGCTCCTTATTTGTAACGGGGGTACGGGAGGTAACCTCTATTTTACCCTTCCATTCGTAATGCTGTTTTAATGCTTTTTCTTTAATATCCATTTTTATCACCTTTATTAGTTATAGGAGCTCTCGGTGGAGTCCTCAAATTTAACGTCGCCAAGATATTCTACAGGATTAAGGCCTACGTATTTACACATATCAAACATTTCTTTTACGGTATTAATATTAACGTCGATACCGTTTTCAAGCCTGTCTGCCTTGGCAAAAATTTCCTTTTCGCCGTGGGTGTAAATTCTGTCGTGACCTTCGCTCTTGGGAGATTCGCGAAGCTCCCTTAAGAAGGTAGAAAGATGCTCTTTAATAGCATCGGGGTCACCGAATACCTTGGGGTCAATAGCAATAAAGCCATGACAGGTACCGCCCTTTCCGCCAATATGAGTATGGTTAGAAGTAAGACCCATAGAAATAATAGAGCAGAAAATTTCACAGAACATACCGTAGCCGTAGCCCTTATGACTGCCCGTTTGCTCGGTTTCACCGCCGAGCGGCATAATTCCGCCGCCGTTTTTAGCAACTATGTTCTTAAGCACGTCGGAAGCATCACTTGAGCCCTTACCCTTGGAATCAAGTGCCCAACCGTCGGGAAGGGGTTTGTTTAACTTATTATAAATTTCCAATTTACCACGGGTAACAACTGTGGTGGAAGCATCGAAGAAGAAGTCATAAGGCTCGGCAGGCATAGCAACGGCAATAGGGTTACTGCCAAGCATAGCAAGTCTGCCAAAGGTAGGCACCATTATAGCTTCACTATTAGTCATAGCCATACCTAAAAGTCCTGCATCGCAAGCCATTTTTGCGTAATATCCCGCAATACCAAAGTGGTTGGAGTTTCTGACTGTTACAATAGCCATACCGGTTTTCTTTGCCTTTTCAATAGCAATACTCATAGCCTTGTGGGCAATAAGCTGACCCATACCGTCGTTGCCTTCAATTACGGCAGAAACGGGTGTTTCAAAAACCACCTCGGGCTTTGCTTCAATTTTAATAAGTCCTTTTTCAATACCCTTATGATAACGGGCGAGTCTTTGCATACCGTGAGATTCAATTCCGTAAAGGTCGGAAAGGAGAAGCACGTCGGTAATAATGCGGCTTTCATCCTCTTTAAAACCGAACTTGTTAAAGCAGTCTATACAGAACCTTTCAAGTTCCTTATAGCTGTATCTTATGTAGTTTGACATAAAGGTCACCTCTAAAAAAAATCATTCCAATTTATTATATCACCTTGTGAAAAATATTTCCACCCCTAAATCACAATTTTATTACAATATTTTACCTAATATTACTTATAAATATGCAAAAGAACATTTTTCTTGCCTTTATTTTTCATATATGTTAGAATAATATGCGGTGATTTTATGCACAGCGTAATTTTCGATATGGACGGAACCCTGTTGGATACTCAAAGAATCTGTATTCCCGCCTGGGAATATGCAGGCAGGCTTCAGGGCATAAACGGAATGGGCGGTTGTATAGAAAAGGTATGCGGAATGAATGAGGCAGGTTGGACCGCTCATATCATTGATAACTACCCTACCCTAAACGTTCCTAAATTCAAAGAAGACTACCGCGGATACATAAAGCAAAACGGTACGATTAAGTTTATGCCGGGTGCTGAAAAACTTATGCAATTTCTAAAAGAAAAAGGTATAAAGGTTGCTCTCGCTTCGGGAACACGCAAAGCCACGGTATTAAGCCATTTAAAAAAGCTTAACTGCGAAGATTATTTCGACGCAATAGTCGGCGGCGATGAAATTAAAAACGGCAAGCCCGCACCCGATATCTTTTTGAAAGCAGCAGCTTTAATCGGTGCAAAGCCTGAAGAATGTATTGTTTTTGAAGATTCCGCCAACGGCATAAGATCAGCAGTTAACGCCGGAATGAAATGTATAGGAATTCCCGACGTAGCAAAATTCACCGAAGAAATCAAAGACCTTCTTTTCGCCGAGCTTAACAACTTAAGCGAAGCAACAGAAGTTTTGAATAAATATTTATAAGGAGAGTTTTTATGTTTAAAAATATTGGTAAAAAAATTATGGTGTTAACCACCGTACTTTGTATTATAGGTATGGTACTTTCTTTATTGGCAGGCTTTTCAATATTCTACATTTTAGGGGAGAGAACAAATAATGTTGCCATTGCTGTTTCCTCGGGCGTAGCAGTTGCACTTTTGTACGCACTTATTTGCTGGATTGGTTCCTTTGCCGCATACGGCTACGGTAAGCTTATTGATAATACCGACAGAATAGTAAAAGCATTTGAGCAAATGGCAAAAAACGGCGAGGAAAAGCCTACCGCCGAAGCTAAGGACACCGAAATCAAGGACACCGAAATCAAGGAGCCTACAACCTGGAGCTGTGAAAAATGCGGCGCAACTGTAAGCACCGATTTGGACGAATGCCCCATTTGCAAAATCATGGATAAACCTGAAAATAAAGAGTAAAATCAGCGGGCGGATGTGGGCATCCGCCCACTTTTTCCCTACAAATATTTTTTATATTCGTGCCAAGCACACCGAAACTATTCACTATTCACTAAAAAAGACGGCGATTATTCGCCGTCTTTTTTGCACTGTGTTCCGTCGTGGATTATTTCGTAATTTTCCTTTAAAATCAAATCTTCAATAAATACAAAGGTATAGCCTTCGTTAATTAAGGTTTTAAGTATTGTGGGCAAGGCCTCGGGGGTGAATTCTGCATCGTTATGGAAAAGCACTATACTGCCGGGCTCTACCCTGCTTATTACCCTTTCGGCTATGTTTTCCGCCGTAGCGCCGTCCTTCCAGTCAAGACTGTCAACGTCCCACTGTATACAGTACATACCCATATTTTCAACCGTTTCAACAACGTTATTATTATAGTCCCCGTAAGGAACGCGTATAAGCGTAGGAGTTCTGCCGGTAACATTAGCGATTTT
>JAFVIF010000040.1 GCA_017474125.1 Clostridia bacterium | reverse complement strand
TCAATATAAAGACCGTCGAAATCGAAATCGGTAATAACCTTTTTAATACCCTCTAAAAGTGCTTCGTTAAAGCCGCTTCCCGAACACATATGACGGTCACGCTGATTGGGTTTTCTGTACCAGGAGAAATCCTTGACAACGCCGGGAGCAACCATATTTACCCATTCCTCACGCTTTTCGTACCAAAGGGGAGAAAGGGTGGAAAGCTCGTAGCCGAAGTAGGGGATAACCTTAATACCTCTGTTATGGCATTCGGTTACTATTTCCATAGTTCTCTTGGTGGTTTCCTCGCCTATAATCCAGCAGTTTTGAACGGGATTCCATTTTTCGTGGAGAATAAGGGTGGTAACGCCCAGTCTCTTCATTCTGTCGTAGCAGATTTCACCACTGCCTTTTTCCCATTCGGATTTAAGGAAATCATTATACTCTTCAAGAATTTTACCGTTAAAGCAGTCGATATGTAAAATCTTTTCCTTATAGGGGTTCTCGGGGAATGGCTTAACGGGGGTGAACTGGAAGTTAAAGTTAAAGGTAAGGGGCATTGCTGCAACGCCCTTGGGAGTGCCGTCCTCTTTTATCCAAGACTTTGGCAGACTGTCGGTTAAGTGAAGACGTACGATAACCTCGTTTTCGCCGTCGATAATTTCCATAGCTCTGTTAATATCGTCGGGTTGCCAGTTTTTGCAGTCGTCGGCGGCAAAGCAGAAGCCTCTGGTTTCATCGCCAACGTAAAGAATTGGCATAAAGTGCATAGCCATAGAGGAGGGAATTTCTCTGCTGGAGGCAACTCTGTTTTCGGGAATAGCCTTGCCTTCAAAGGAAGGAGTAGGATTGCCTGCACGGTTGGGGAAGTAGTGGAAGTTTTTGGCGTACTGCTTCTTTAAGGGAATTTCAATCCATAATTTATCAAGACTAAAGCCCTTGGGGATTTGTCTGCCGTAGTGAGCATCCTCGTAAAGAGTGTGAGTGCGTGGCATAGCGTTAAGGACTATATTGGTATATCCGTCGAATTCAACGGTGGAAACTACGTCAACGGTAATATATTCGCCGCGCATACTACCCGCAATTATAGCTTTTTCATCATTTTTGCTGAGTATGAAGTTTTCAATTTCAACCCAGTTGCAGTCCTCACCGTTTTCCTTGGCAACAACTCTTATGGGGGAGGAAAGAATTTCCTCGTCAAGTACCTTTACCGAAGAAAACAGAATGTTGTTTTCGGTAACGTATTTTCTTCCCCAAACGTTAGTTTCAACCTTATTGTTTTCGCAGGAACATTCGAGGGGGGTCCAGGTGTTCATAATTTTCTTTTCCATAGTATTCGCTCCTAATACTTTTATTAATTCTATTATATATACTATTATATATAACAAAGGTGGCAAAATAAAGGAAATTTTTTAAAAAGAAGTTGCGTTTATTTTTCACGGATAAAGCTCTTGGCTCGGTATTTTTGAATTTTTGTATTGACAATCTACGTGTATATAAGTATAATTGTATACACTAATACCGAAAGCGAGTGATTATAATGTTGGAAATATCGCCCAAAAGTAATTTACTTGAGCTTAAAAGCTATAAATACTCTCTGCAGGACGTAGCAGAGCCTAATCTTTACAGAAACGTATATAATTACGAGGACGTACCGAAAATCGCCTTTAACCACCGCAGGGTGCCTATGAGTATGCCCAAGGAAATTTGGATTACCGACACCTCCCTTCGAGACGGACAGCAGTCGGTAGAGCCTTACACCGTAAAGCAGATAGTTGACCTTTATAAGCTTATGTCAAAGCTTGGCGGCCCCTACGGAATTATCCGCCAAACCGAGTTTTTCGTGTACAGCAAAAAGGACCGAGAAGCATTGGAAAAATGCCGTGAATTAGGCCTTAAGTTCCCCGAAATAACCACCTGGATAAGGGCAAGCAAGGAGGACTTTAAGCTTGTTAAGGATTTAGGAATAAGAGAAACGGGTATTCTCGTTTCCTGCTCCGACTATCATATTTTTAAAAAGCTTAAAATGACCAGAAAGCAGGCCCTTGAGCATTACCTTTCGGCTGTTTCTCTTGCCTTTGAGGCAGGCGTTATGCCAAGGTGTCACCTTGAGGATATAACCCGCGCCGACTTCTACGGCTTTGTTGTGCCCTTTGTTAACGAGCTTATGAAAATGAGTCAGGATGCAGGCATTCCCGTAAAAATCCGCGCCTGCGATACTATGGGCTACGGCGTACCCTTTAGCGAGGTTGCGCTTCCCCGAAGCGTGCCGGGAATTATTTACGGACTTCAGCATTATTCCGACGTACCCAGCGAAATGCTTGAATGGCACGGCCATAATGACTTTTATAAGGCTGTTACCAATGCTTCTACTGCTTGGCTTTACGGTGCTTGTGCCGTAAACTGCTCCTTGCTTGGAATAGGAGAAAGAACGGGTAACATACCCTTGGAGGCAATGGTTATTGAATATGCATCGCTCAGAGGAAGCCTTGACGGTATGGATACCACAGCAATAACAGAAATCGGCGAATATTTTAAAAATGAAATGGGCTACGATATTCCTCCTATGACACCCTTTGTCGGCAGAAACTTCAACGTAACCAGAGCAGGTATTCACGCCGACGGCCTTTTAAAGGATGAGGAAATATATAATATTTTCAACACCGAAAAAATTCTCGGCAAGCGCCCTGCGGTACTGCTAAGCAAAACCTCGGGACTTGCAGGTATTGCTTATTGGATAAACGAAAACTACCATCTTGTAGGTGAAGAGCAGGTTGATAAACGCGACCCGCTGGTTATTGCCCTTAAGGAATGGATTGATAAGGAATACGAGGATGGCAGACAAACCTCCCTTTCAAACGGCGAAATTGAAGAAAAAATCGAGCTGTTTTCGGGCGGAAGGCTTAAACGACTTTAATTTATACGGAGGAGCTTTATGTTAGAGCATAAAACAGTTTCCCTTGCAGATCAGGTTTACGAGCGCCTTGAAACCGATATTTTAAGCGGTAAATATTCAAGGGGCGAGGTTCTTACCGAGCTTAAAATATGCGAAACCTTGGGCGTAAGCCGTACTCCCGTGCGCGAAGCGCTGAGAAGGCTTGCCGACGAGCATATTATAGAGGAGGGCGTCCGCGGCTCGGTTGTTCTCGGTATTAATAACGACGACCTATGCGATATTTACGAAATTCGTTGCCTTATTGAAGGGATGGCGGCAGGCAAGGCGGCAGAAAGAATTACCGATGAAGAGCTCAGAAAACTTGAGGAGCTTGTTGATTTGCAGGAATTTTACGCAAAAAAGCAGGATGCAGACCGCATTAAAAGGGTGGATAACGATTTTCACCAGCTTATTTATAAGCTTTCCGGAAGCAACGTTATTTACACTACCCTTATGCCTCTTCACAAAAAAATACAAAAATACCGCAAGGCGGCGGTGGAAAACATAATACGCGCCGAGCATTCCTATGAAGAACACAGAGCGGTGCTTAACGCACTTATTAAGCGCGACCCCGCTTTGGCAGCCGAAAAAATGACAGAGCACGTTAAAAATGCTTATAAGCATATAATCAGCGAGGAGAATTAATAAAATGGGACTTACTATAGCACAAAAAATTATCAAGGAGCACCTTGTCAGCGGTGATATGACCGTGGGTACGGAAATCTCCTTAAAAATCGACCAGACTCTTACTCAGGATGCCACCGGTACTATGGCTTATCTTGAGTTTGAAACTATGGGTATAGACAGAGTTAAAACCGAAAAAAGTGTTGCCTATATCGACCATAATACCCTGCAGTCGGGCTTTGAAAACGCCGATGACCACCGTTATATTCAGTCGGTTGCCAAAAAGCACGGCATTTACTTTTCCCGACCCGGTAACGGCATTTGCCATCAGGTACACTTAGAGCGCTTCGGAAAGCCCGGTAAAACCCTTATCGGCTCCGACAGTCACACACCTACAGGCGGCGGAATCGGTATGCTGTCCTTTGGCGCAGGCGGTCTTGACGTTGCCGTTGCAATGGGTGGCGGCGCATACTTTATCACCATGCCAAAAATGTATAAGGTAAACCTTACGGGTAAATTGAACCCCTACGTTACCGCCAAGGACGTTAGTCTTGAAATTTTGCGTATTCTTTCTGTAAAGGGCGGTGTAGGCGCCATTATTGAATGGGGAGGCGAGGGTGTTAAAACCCTTTCGGTGCCCGAGCGCGCAACCATAACCAATATGGGTACCGAGCTTGGCGCAACTACCTCTATATTCCCTTCAGACGAAATTACCCGCGACTTCCTTAAAAGACAGGGAAGAGAGGAGGATTATATTCCTCTTAGCAGCGATGAGGATGCAGAATACGATAAAATTATTGATATAAACCTTTCGACCCTTGAGCCTCTTATTGCTTGTCCCCACAGCCCTGACAATATCGTTACGGTATCCTCCCTTAAGGGAACGAAGGTGGATCAGGTTTGTATCGGCTCATGTACCAATTCCTCTCTTTACGATATGCTTAAATGCGCCGCTATGCTTAAGGGTAAAACCATTAAGGAAAGCGTTAGCCTTTCGGTTTCCCCCGGAAGCAAGCAGGTGCTTACCATGCTTGCCGATTGCGGAGCATTGTCGGATATTATTGCATCGGGTGCCAGAGTGCTTGAATGTGCCTGCGGTCCTTGTATAGGTATGGGATTTTCGCCTAATTCGGCAGGTGTATCTCTTCGTACCTTTAACCGTAACTTTGAAGGCAGAAGCGGTACCGCCGACGGTCAGGTTTATCTCGTTTCACCTGAAACTGCGGTTGCCGCCGCTCTTACGGGCGAAATTACCGACCCGAGACTTATGGGTGAGGAAATAAAGGTTACTATGCCCGAAAGCTTCCTTATTAACGACAGCGCGGTTATTGAGCCTGCTCCTGCCGACGAGGCGAAGGCTTTAGAGGTGCTTCGCGGCCCCAATATTAAAAAATTCCCCGATGCCCGCCCTCAGAAGAATGAGCTTACCGCACCCCTCGTGCTTAAGGTAGGCGATAACATTACCACCGACCATATTATGCCTGCAGGAGCTAAAATTCTGCCTTACCGTTCAAATATTCCTTATCTTAGTCAGTTCTGCTTCGGTGTATGTGATAAAACCTTCCCTGAGCGAGCAAAGGCCGCAGGCGAAAGCTTTATTTTAGGCGGCTCCAACTACGGTCAGGGCTCCTCCCGTGAGCATGCCGCACTCGTTCCAATGTATTTGGGTGTTAGGGTTGTAATTGCCAAGAGCTTTGCCCGTATTCATATTGCAAACCTTATAAATGCAGGCATTATGCCCGTAACCCTTTCTAACCCCGACGATTACGATAAGCTTAATCAGAACGACAGTCTTTCGGTAAGCGATGTGTTCAGCGGTATGGACAAGGGTGAAATTATCCTTAAGAACAACACCACCGGCGACAGCATTAAGCTTAGCTGCTCCTTTACCCAGCGCCAAAAGGCAATATTAAAGGCAGGCGGACTCCTTGCCTACGTAGCCCAAAGCAACTGATTTTTGGCTATTTTTTACTGTATCCTATGCAGAAAAATATTCTGCATAGGATATTTTATAGAAATTTTTAATACGGGTTGACTTATTATAATTTTAAAAGTAAAATATATAATGGAGCGAGATGGTATATTCCGTTCAGCTAACAAAATTTAAGGGTGAAATTTATTGAAAAAAATTATTTCTGTGCTGCTTTGTATAGTACTGGTTATCGGCGTGTTGCCTTTTGGCGTAGCCGCAAGCGAAAAGGATGAGCTTAAGGGCTATAAAAAGCATATTTACGAAGAGCTTATTAACTGCGAGGAAAAAATTGAGTTTGATGACTTTGACGTGTCCTCAGCCGATGTAAACGGATTTTTTAATGATATAATTTGGGACTATCCCGAGGTCGGCTGTAACGTTGCGGTTAACGAGCAAGGCTACTATGAATTTAAGGTTTATTCATATAGCAGCGGCAAGGTGGCATACGTTGAAGTGAAGTATAACCTTAATAAAGAACAGTACGATGCCGAAATCAAAAAGGTTGAGGATACCATTGCACCCATACTTTTTAAGGTAAGAAAAATGAACGACTTCGAGAAGGCGCTCTACATCCACGACTGGATTTGTGTAAACTTTATGTACGACTACCGCCTTTTCGAGGGTGAACACCACGAAAACCACGACGTTATCGGCTTTTTCAGTGATAAAATGGGTGTTTGCCAAAGCTATGCATATACCTATATGTATATGCTTCGTAAGGTAGGCATTGAAGCGCACTACGTTGTAAGTGATACCGATGCCCACGGCTGGAACGTAGTTAAAATCGACGGTAAATGGTACCACGTAGACGTTACCCACGACGACCCCATTATCGGCGAGGTTTACCATTACGACTATCTTGGAGAGGTTAGGCACACAAACTTCCTGCTTTCCGACAGTCAGATTGTTGCCGACGGCAATCATGATAACTTCTATATTCCTATGAATAAGGACGGCTCCATTGTCTGCGGTGAGTACGAGGGTAATACTTCCTGGCGAGAAGCAGGCTCCTCCGTTTTGAAAATCGGTGAATACTGGTATTATCTTGACAGTAGCGGTGATGCCGGTGGACTTATGAAAACCAAGGATTTTAAAACTGCCGAGCGAATTATGGAAATCGGTTACCATTACGAAGAAGCAGATTTGTACGGCTGGCGTATAGGAAACAACTTTTATGGCGGATATTTCAGTGGACTTTTTGAGTATAACGAGCATCTTTTCTTTAACGATGAAACTGATATTTACGTTTACGATACCCACCACGACGAGTTTAACACTCTTCAGATTGACCGTCCTAAGGAGCTTTATTACTTCGGTATGAATATGAGCGGAAAAACCATTAACTATATTACCTCTGACAGCAATATCAAAACCAACGTTGATGTTGACGGATACTACACCTTAGGTGTTCACATCCCCACCGATTGGGAGGTTATAAGGGAAGCAACCAAAACCGAAGAGGGCGAAAAGATAAAACGCTGTTACATATGCGGTGACGTTATTGAACGCCAGTCTATTCCTGCTTTAGGCGACTATAAGCAGGGCGACTTAGACGGGGATGACGAGGTTAATACCAGCGACCTTGCAGGTATGAAGCTTTATTTGGCGGGAACTTTAAAGGATATTAACGTTATGGCGGCAGACCTAAATGCTGACCAATACGTTAACACCTCCGATTTGGCTACCCTTAAGCTGTTTCTTGCAGGAATACTTGATTTATAAACCGAAGCTATTTAGGGGCAGTTATACTGTCCCTCTTTTCACCTGAGTATTAAGAGGAGAAAGCCATGAAAAAAATTATTTCCTTTGTTCTTTGCATTATTCTTTTGGTAGGTATATTGCCTTCCTTCAGCGTTTCCGCCGCCGATTATAGCGGTGCTGAAACGGCATTTATTACTGCCGTGCTTGACGGAGAAAGCTCGCTTAACTTAAAAAAGTATAATATTACGGTTAGTCAGCTTGCGGAAATTGAAAAGAATATGTATTACCGTTATCCCGAAACTCACCATTACTATTATAATTGCAACTATAACTATTCGGGCAATTACGTAACAAAAATATCATCCTTTAATTATAAAAACGGTCACGATAAGGATTCAATATACGATAGCCTTGTTTCGCTTTATACCACGGCTTATACCATAATTTATTCTATGCCCGACGGCTTAAGCGACCTTGAAAAGGCACTTTATCTGCACGACTGGATTGCTACTTATTATAAGTACGATATGGATTATTATAAGATCAACGGTCAGCCAAACTATACGGTATATGAGCTTTTTACCGAAGGTAAGGGCGTATGTCAGGCTTATTCCTTTGCTTATCATCTGCTACTCAGAGAATGCGGTATTGAGTCTAAATGGGTAAGAAGCAACGAAGAGGATAACCATTCCTGGAACCTTGTTAAAATCGGTGGCAGATGGTACCACGTAGATATAACCCACGACGACCCTATTGTAAGTGAGGATTCCAATGCGGCGGTTGACTTTTTAGGTCAGGCAATGCACCGAAAGTTCCTTCTTTCCGATGCGCAGATAAACGACGGACTTCACGACGGCTGGTATGATCCGCTGGGCAGTAATATTACCTGCAGCGCCTATAGCGGCGGCAGTATTTGGAAGGAAGCCGATTCCTCTATGGTATATACCGGCGGCTATTGGTATTATCTTGATTACCAAAAGGGCGGCCTTGTACGTACCGACCGTAATTTCAGCACTTCACAGCTTTTAGCAACCCTTGATAAAAAATGGTACTATAACGGTGGTGCAGATTACTATAGCGGTTACTATTCGGGAATGGCGGCCTATAACGGCAGAATTTTCTATAGCGACTGGAAAAGCCTTTATTCCTATGATATCGATACCGGAAAGGTGGATGAAATAGCCCACCTTACCAACACGAATAACGGTGTATTTTTTGGCTTTATTATGAGCGGAACTGCCTTTAATTTGCTTTCCACCACCAATATTTACAGTAAGTATACGAGTAGTAACAGCAATGTTTTTTATTATGAGCTTTGCCTTGATACCGACACCAACGAAATTTCCCACGAGGATAAATTTTTGGCTTGGAAATATTACGGAGAAGGCCAAATATATGACTGCGACTTATGCGGAACAATTTTAGATTTTTCGGAAGAGCTGTACGGTGATGCTAACGGTGACACAATTATCAACACCACCGACTTGGCAACCTTAAAGCTTTATCTTGCAGGTATCAGCAATTCCTACATTTTTGCCGATATAGACAGGAATGGCGAATTAGATACCTCCGACCTTGCTTCCCTTAAACTAAAGCTTGCGGGAATTTATTAAAAAATGGGACTCTTAGTCCCATTTTTTGCGCGTTTAGAAGGAGACGTGTGAAAAATGATAAAAGCAAACACCTTAGATATGACAACGGGTCCCTTTTTAAAGAAAATATTACTTTTTTCTTTACCGATTATGTTTTCGGGACTTTTACAGCTTTTGTTTAATGCCGCCGATACGGTTATAGTCGGTCAGTTTTCCGCCGACGGTGACTTTGCAGTATCTGCTGTAGGCTCAACGGCCTCCCTTATAAACGCACTTGTTGCGTTGGCTATAGGAATGGGTAACGGCGCAGGTGTTGTTGTAGCCCAAAATGTAGGTGCAAAACGCAGTGATGCCGTAAAAAGAACGGTACATACAGCTATGCTTTTGTCGGTAATTATGGGTGTTATTATCGGTGCGTTGGGCTTTTTCTGTGCCGAACCGTTGCTTAATTTAATGAATGCTCCTAAAGACGTGCTTCCCTTAGCGGCGCTGTATACTAAAATTTTCTTTTTAGGACTTCCCGTGCAGTTAATTTATAATTTCGGAAGCGCTATTTTGCGTTCAATAGGCGATACTACCCGCCCTCTTATATTCTTGGCTGTGGCAGGCGTTTTAAATGTGGGACTGAATATTCTTTTTGTAGTGGCTTTTGATATGAGCGTTGCAGGTGTAGCTCTGGCTACCGTTATTTCCCAAACGGTTTCGGCGGCTTTAGTAGTAATTTATATGCTTAAGCAGAAGAACGATTGTAAATTAAGTGCAAGAGAGCTTAAAATAGATAAAAAAGCATTGCTTCAAACTCTTTATATCGGTATTCCCGCAGGGCTTCAGGGTATGATATTTTCTGTCTCCAACACCATTTTGCAGGCTACCATTAATACCTTCGGACCGCTTGCTATGACGGGAAGCACCGCCGCAACGACTGTGGCTAATTTCATATTTATTCCCATGAATTCAATTCACCACGCGTCAACCTCCTTTATAGGACAGAATACGGGAGCGCAAAAAATAAAGCAGATTAAAAGGCTTATTTTTACGCTAAACGGTATGGCTGTTGCAATAGGAGTTATTATTACCGTGCCCATAATAATATTCGGCAAAACCTTTTTGGGAATTTTCACCGATACTCCCGAGGCCATAACCTTTGGTATGACACATTTAATTACTCTTTGCGTACCCTATTTCGTGTGCGGCGCAATGGACGTTACGGTTGGCTGTATCCGTGGTATGGGAACCTCTCTTTCTCCGATGCTGGTATCTATTTTCGGTGTATGCGGCTTTAGATTTTTATGGATATGGGTTATATTCCCCTTAATTCAAAAAGTGGTGGAGAATCCGTATCAACAGTATTTTTATCTGTTTTTAAGCTATTTTATAAGCTGGAGTATTACTCTTGCCTTCCAGTCGGGTATATGCATAAAAACCTACAAAAAGCTTGCAAGCAGGGTGAAATCAGAATAAATAAAAAGAAAAAGAGCAATCCGCAAGGATTGCTCTAAATTCTAATCTTCGATAATTAACTTGTCTTAGATTGCGCGTGTAACCTTTCCGGAACGCAAGCAACGGGTGCAAGCGTAAATACGACGCGGAGAACCGTCAACGATAGCCTTTACTCTCTTAACGTTGGGCTTCCAGGTACGGTTAGAACGTCTGTGAGAGTGGGAAACTTTAATACCGAAAGTAATTTCTTTGCTGCAGATATCACATTTAGCCATGCGTTAAGCACCTCCTTCAGAATTTCGCTATAGCGATTTTTACATTAGCAAAAGTTATTATAGCAGAAGCTTTATAAAAAAGCAAGTGTTTTTTTATTTAATATAATAAGTCGTTGAAATTTATTTTCCTCTATGGTATAATTCTAAACGAAAATATGCGCTTGTAGCTCAGCTGGATAGAGCACTGCCCTCCGACGGCAGGTGTCGGCGGTTCGAATCCGTTCAAGCGCGCCAAAAAATAAAGTGCTTCTTGTGAAGCGCTTTATTTTTTGTGTTTGTGTCCGCAAGGATACAACATCGTTTGACCGCTTGCGGTCAACATCATTTCGAGCAGAGAGAGAACATCGTTCCGCTTGCGGACACAAAACGATGTGGCTTCGCCAACGATGTTACACCTTACGGTGTAAACGATGTTTTACCTTCGGTAAAAACGATGTTGCGTCTGCGACGCAAATACACGCTTTCGCGTGGGATGTTGCACTTCGTGTAGATGTATGATATACTCTGTATTGCAAGAGAGGTGATAACAATGAAAGAAGATAAACTTTCTGATTTATCTATGAAGTTGTCGGTTGATGTTTTAAAATTGACAAAAGAACTTCGAACTAAGCGCGAAACCGTAATTTCTAACCAAATTGGCAGAAGCGCTACAAGTGTTTGTGCTAATATTGCAGAGAGCAAATACGGACATAGTCGTGCTGATTTCATTGCTAAACTTGAGATTGCATTAAAAGAAGCAAACGAAACGGGCAAATGGCTTGAAATGCTTTTAAAAACTGACTATATTGATGAAGCAACTTATAAATCTATTGATAAAACTTGTTCGACAATTCGCATATTATTGATTGCTTCTATTAAGACTGCAAAAAGTAAATTGAACAAATAGTTGAAAATGGTGTATACGAATGAATTTATACAAAAATATGCAATTGCGGTTACCCGAGTTTATTATTGAACGGATTACTACTGATAATTTTGAGAAATACGAAGAAATTTTCTATTGCAATAAAGAATATTATTTATTGACAGACGGACAAGCAGCAACTAAAGAAACCATCATTGAAACAATTGAATATTGTCCAAATAGTTTTCAAAAGGAGAATGTATGTAATATAGGGGTTTTGTATAACGAAAAACCTGTTTGTTCTATATTTGCATTATATGGTTATCCTGATAAGCAGACATTTTATATAGGGCTTTTTCTGATGAATGAAGAGTTTAAGAAACAAAGAATAGGCACAAAAGTAATTAAAGCTCTTTTTGAATCTTGTTCTTATGCTGGTATTGAAAAGTTTTGTCTGTCGGTACAAGATAACAATATTTCCGGTTGTAGGTTTTGGGAAAAATTGGGATTTGAAGTTGTTAATCGAAACATTTGTGAAGGCTTTATAAATTTATCTATGCAGTACGATTATAAATCTTCATCAAATTAAGAAAATCAAGGCTTTATATCGGTTCCATTTTTAATGTCGGTTTAAACTAAAAGCACCCCTTGCGGGTGCTTTTCATTTGGTACACTTTGTATGGTGAGCGCACCGTACCCGTTAGAAAAAAATTGTAACCAAAACACTGAAAATATACGTTTTATATAATAGGAGGTGGCGATTTTGCTGTCAGTAATACTAATGAATGTTGACTTAAATGAAAGCGAGAGC
This sequence comes from Clostridia bacterium, assembly GCA_017474125.1. Taxonomy (GTDB): domain Bacteria; phylum Bacillota; class Clostridia; order Oscillospirales; family Acutalibacteraceae; genus SIG607. The sequence continues at coordinate 36,592 of JAFVIF010000040.1, read as the reverse complement.
AATAAATTCGAAGAACTGTATTATAAATACCGAAAAAGGCTTTTTTCCTGCGCGTTTTCAATTTTGAAAAATAATGAGGATTCCGAAGACGTTCTCCAAAATGCCTTTATCAAAATTGCTCAAAATATTAAATGTATAGCAGAGCTTGAAAGCAAGGAAACGGCCGCATTTTTAACGGTGATTGTCAAAAACTGCGCATACGATTTTTTAAGAAAATATTCCGATTATACCGAACCGTTAACAGAAGAAACGGAGAATATTTCTGTTAATGATAATTCTATTGAAGAGCTTGTTGATAAATTGGAGTATGAAAAAATAGTTTCGGTTATTAAAAATATACCATCGCCTTATAATGAGGTTTTATATATTCATTTTGTTAAAGATTATTCATTAAAGAAAACGGCGGTAATTTTAGGCAGAAAAACCGCTACCGTTAAAATGCAGCTTGTCAGAGGGAAAAAGATACTTGTTGAAAAACTACGGGAGGCGCTTTATGACTAAGAATAATATTTTAAAAAACGCCTTTATAGATGCACAGCTTGACTCTCGCGTTATTTATACTTACGATTTTTCAGCTTATTTTAATGAAAAAATGCAACGGATAATTAAAATGCAAAAGGGCTTTGGCAGGCTCATAAATACAGCCTCTAAAAGAGCTGCCTGTATTGTTCTTGCAATTATTCTATGCTTTACTACCGTTGCATGCAGTGTTAAAGAAATAAGGGAGCCTGTTTTCGAAGAAATTAAAAGAATTGTTGTTAATGCCAAAGAGCTTTTGCGAGGTACCGCCGCACACGACGTGGCATATTTATTTCCTACCGATATTATTAAAATAGTGGGAACAAGCCATATAAGCGAAAATAAAAATCAATATTATATTAATGAAAAGGAAAAAATTACCTCTTTTATAAAATTACTCTCCGAAACACAGTGGGGAAGCCCTAAGCAATTTGAAGAATTCGAAAAAGCAAACATATATTGGAGCTTTGATTTTTATAACAGCAACGGGGAACGCGTTTTGGAGATTAAAATGTGCAACGACACGGCTTACGAACGCTCTAAAATAGCCATTATTAAAGACGGTGAGGAAAACCATTTTTATATTTCAAATAAAATTTATAATGAAATACTTGCTTTTACTAATCAAAAATATTATTTGCACAACTCTCCCGTAGGGGATATCGATGATTCCTTTTTTATTGAAAAAAAGAAAACGGTTTTTAAGGGAATGAATGAGGAATATAAGCGAGAGGCTCAAAAACGTATACGCAGCCTTCATTACGAAATGGAACATTTTTTAATGAGCAACGTTTCTCTGCTTAAAGAGGGTGACAGTATATACTGGGAATACGTTATTAATGAAAATATATTTATTGACCCCATATCGGGATTGGAAAGAAAATATGATATTAATCGTATTTTCCGTTACGAAATGGAATATTTGATTTCGGTGGTAGAGGACAAAAGGACTAAAGAAAGCTTAATCGACGTGCTGACGCTTTACGAGCAGGCGGTTGCAGAGCATAATTTGTCGGCGCTTTTTAAGGTGCACGAATATATCCACGATTACGATTATTTTGCATTTAACTTTCCAACGCATTACGTTTACAGCGAAGATGCAGATTATCAAGGCATAAATGATTATTTTGGAAAACTTGGGTGATGAATTATGAAAAAAATATTGATTCCTTTCTGCGTTTTATGCTTTGCAACAATCGTATCGGTCATTATTTATTTTGTACGAATAAATGAATTTAAGAATTGGAAGCCTACCGTAGGCACCGTTACCTACACCGAGGTCAGAAGCGGAGGACCTCATGGTAAATTTGGTGCTTCAAGCACAGTTTACTATTATTATTCCTATGAGGTGGACAGAAAAACCTACAAAGGATTGGATGCGTTTTCCGGCAAAAAAGCACGCTATGAAAAAAGGAGAAAAATGCGAAATATGGTATGACCCGAGTAATGCGGAAAAATCCAGTTTCGGCGGAAAACCCGGACCGGATTTGTATATTTATATTCCTTTTATTATGGCGTTACCCTGTATGTTGGCTTTATATTCTTACTTTGCCAAAAAAGAAAAAAAGTTGTTGTATTAAATAGAAACCGATGAGGAAACTCATCGGTTTTTTGTTAAAACATTCCGTTTTCCAAAAGGTAATTTATTTTAAGTATGGCGCTTTGAGTTTTGGCGTCTTTTATTTCACCCTTTATTATCATTTCAACAGCGGTTTTAAGCGGTACTTTTTCCACCTCTAAAAATTCGTCATCGTCGGGGCTTATTTCACCAAACTCCAGCCCCTTTGCGCCGTACATCCAAATAATTTCTCCGCAATAGCCGGGGGAGGGGTAAAGCTCACCAAGCTCAATATATTCTGCGGCTGTTGCTCCCGTTTCCTCCTTTAATTCTCTTTTGCCCGTGGTAAAGGGGTCCTCGCCGGGGTCTTTTTTGCCTGCGGGTATTTCCAATACAACCTCCTTGTACGGATAGCGGAACTGCCGTACCATTAAAACCTCGTTTTTATCGGTAAGTGGCACAACGCAAACTCCGCCGGGGTGCTCAATGAATTCTCTGCTCGCTTCACTGCCGTCGGGGAGCAGAGCAACGTCCTTTTTAAGGGTTATTATTCTTCCCTTGAATACCGTTTGGCTGCTTATTGTTTTTTCTTCTAAATTCATAAAATACTTCTGCCTTTCATAGTATGGATTGAGGTGTTTAAAATGGAAAAGATAATTAACGCAACGGAATATACATACACGGGAATGCGAAAAAGCATTTATGCCCTAAAGGAAAAATACGATTTTCTCGAAAGCTTTAATATTGGACAAAGCTGTATGGGACGTGATATTCCTGCTCTTAAAATAGGAAGCGGCCCTTATTGTCTTTTAACGGGCGGCTTTTGGGGAGACGACGTTAAATCGGCCAATATTTTACTTATGCTAACCGAAGAAATGTGCCGTTGCTTAAAGGGAAATTTGCCCTTTTGCGGTGTTGATTTGAATAAAGCCTTAAAGGGCAGGGGTATAATAATTGTGCCGCGTGTAAACCCCGACGGTGTTGAAATTTCCCTCTGCGGCGCCGCCGCGGCAGGAAGCACGGCAAACGAAATACGAAAGCTTTTAAAAAATTCCGATAAATGGCGTGCTAATTTAAGGGGAGTGCAAATTGATTGTAATTTTTCGTCGGGCTGGTACGGCTTAAAGGAAACCTTAAACGCTCAGGGTATTTTCGCTCCGCGACCTATGGGATATATGGGACCCTTTCCCGAAAGCGAGCCCGAAACGGTTGCCCTTATAAGCCTTGCTCAAAAATATAACATTAAACACAGCCTCTCCTTTTTTGGCGGAGACGGTGTTATTTATTGGCAATACGGTGAAAAATCAGTAAAAAACAGTGAAAAAATGGTTTCTCTTTTATCACGGTACAGCGGCTACAGAGCAACACCTGTAGGCTCAAATTCAAAGGGCGGAGGCTTTAAGGATTGGTTTATAGAAAGCCTTGACCGCCCCGCCTTTAATATTCACCTTGAAAGCGGTGAAGCGGCAGAGCTTTATGAGAATTTAAGAAAAATGCTGCTTGTTTCGGTGCTTATGTAAAGCATTATAGCATTTTTAACGACCTATTTCAACCGATACGTTTTGTAAAAATATTTTAAAAATTATAAAAACCTTCTTTAAATTATTTTATATTCGTGATATACTTAGTAAAAGAAAAATTAAGGAGAAAAACAATGGATATCACAAGGGATATAAAATATATAGGTGTTAACGACCACCAAATTGATTTGTTCGAGGGTCAATATATCGTGCCAAACGGAATGGCGTATAATTCTTATGCAATAATCGACGAAAAAATTGCCGTTATGGATTCGGTAGATGCCCGTTTTAAAGACGAATGGCTGTCTAATATTAAAACCGCCCTTAACGGTAGGGAGCCAGATTATCTTATCGTTCAGCATATGGAGCCCGACCATTCCGCTAATATATCGGCGTTTATGGCGGCCTATCCCAATGCTGTTATGGTGGCAACCGCAAAGGCATTTGTTATGCTGCAAAACTTTTATCTTGAAAGCTATGCCCACCGCCGTATAGAGGTTAAGGAGGGCGACACCCTTTCCTTAGGTAAGCATACCTTAAGCTTTGTTACCGCTCCTATGGTGCATTGGCCGGAGGTTATGGTGACCTATGACAGCCTTGACAAGGTGCTGTTTTCGGCTGATGCCTTCGGTAAATTCGGCGCTCTTGACGTCGAAGAGGATTGGGCGTGTGAGGCAAGAAGATATTATATCGGTATCGTAGGTAAATACGGCGCGCAGGTGCAGGCATTGCTTAAAAAAGCCGACGCGTTGGAAATTAATACTATTTGCCCGTTGCACGGCCCTGTATTAAAGGATAATTTAGAATACTATATAGGCCTTTACAATATTTGGTCAAGCTATGAAACCGAAAGCGAGGGCGTTGTTATTGCATATACCTCGGTTTACGGTAATACTAAAAAGGCGGTAGAGCTGCTTGAAAACAAGCTTAAAGAGGCGGGCTGTAAAAAGGTTGCAGTTAACGACCTTGCAAGGTGCGATATGGCTGAGGCTGTTGAGGATGCCTTCCGATACGGAAAAATAGTGCTTGCCACCACCACCTATAATTCCGATATATTCCCCTTTATGAAGGAATTTATTAACCATTTAACCGAGCGCAACTTCCAAAATAAAACCGTTGGTATTATTGAAAACGGAAGCTGGGCGCCAACCGCCGCCAAGGTTATTAAGGAAATGCTTGAAAAAAGCAAAAATATAACCTTTGCCGACACCGAAATTAAAATTATGTCGGCTTTAAGCGAAGAAAATAAACAACAGTTAGAAGCTCTTGCAAAAGAGTTGGCATAATAATATCAAGGAGGAATTAAAAATGAAAGAAAACAGATTTTACATTTGCGAGCATTGCGGCAATATTGTAGGTCTTGTTCACGACGGCGGAGTACCCCTTATGTGTTGCGGACAGAAAATGACCCACATTGTACCGGGTACTGTTGACGCTTCCAAAGAAAAGCACGTTCCCGTAGTTACCGTAGAGGGTGATACCGTTAAGGTTGAAATCGGCGCTGTTGCTCATCCTATGGCAGAGGAACACAGCATTCTCTGGGTTTATATGCAAACCGACAGAGGCGGTCAGCGTAAGGCTTTAAGTGTTGGCAGCGAGCCTGTTGTATACTTTGCGCTTAAGGATGAAAAGCCTGTTGCCGTTTATGCTTATTGCAATCTCCACGGACTGTGGAAAACTGATATTTAAGGAGGAAAACAAATGAAATACGTATGTGACGCTTGCGGCTGGATTTACGATGAGGAATTGGGCGATGCCGATTTAGGCATTGAGCCCGGCACCAAGTTCGAAGACCTGCCCGAGGACTTTGAATGTCCCCTTTGCGGCGTAGGAAAAGATATGTTCAGCGCAGAAGAATAATTTAAAAACCGAATTTACGGAGCGTTCACTTAGGCTTTTATTCCTAAATGGACGCTCCGATTTGTTTATGTTTTTTTGCTAAAAATATTGCAGTTTGTTGCGAATTATAGCAATATTTTTGGATTTCTCAGTAAAACCATTGTGCTTTTGGTGCTTTTTAGTATAATCATTATAGTGAGGTGTTGTTATGAAAAGAATATTATCTGTTATTTTAACTTTATTGCTTTTGACTTCTGCGTTAATCATTCCCGTAAATGCGCAGAATGAGGCTTACGTTTACGAGGGTGATACATACTATAAATTCACCTTTGGTGAAAACGGCACTTCTTATAGAGGGGAATACGTTGATAAAAAGATATACACCCACAAAAACAATCAGTATTATGCCCTTTATGATAATGAAGGTCTTGGGAAAATATCCATTGACGAAAATACCATTTACGACGTAAATTTGGGCAAAAACATTGATACAATGAGTATAAAAGCAGGCGGTGTTGCCGGATTATGGAGATGGGTACCGTTAAAAGCCGATGGAACACCCTTTGAGGTAAAGCCTGATGCTACCTATACCGTTAATATTAAATTTTACATAAAAAATCTTGGCTCCTACGGTCAAATTTTTGCTTATGCTTGCGGACCTAATACCAATATCCCCACTAAAGCTGAAACCGATTGGCAGACAGGTCTTTTCACAACCATGGGAAGCAAAAACGGAAGCCTTAATGACAGAACCAATATCGGTTCTCCGATACAGTCAATGAGTATGGGTTATGCCGGCACCACCGATTACGTTTACGATACCTTTGATAGTTCTAATGCTATGCAGTATCCCGAAGGTAACCGTAAACTCATAACGGATAACAATGCTACCTATAACGAGGAAGATAATTCCTATTCCTTTACCTTTGACGTTTACACTTCAAAGCAAGAAGGCTCTGCCTACGTTAACGACCAACGTGTAGAGGATAGAGTATATAATAACTACTTCTTCATTGGCGGTAGCGCAAAAACCTTTACTAAAAACGGCGTTTCTTATGATAACACCTGGGAAATTGCGGAAATAGAGGTTATATATAATGACCCAAACGGTGTTGACCCGACGGTAAACGTTGCGGATTTTAATAACCTTGCTTATCCTGCAAGCGCCGGCAACCACTACGTTGCCGATAAAGGCGCTACAAATGACGGCGGAAAAATAATAAAAAATAACTTTTCTGTTGTTGACGCTAATACTGTTACTACAGGAGCAACGGGTCGCGTAGTAAAATACGATCACGTAAAAGACAGTTATTATAGCGCCTCTACTAAAACTGTAGATTACGCATATGCAGGCGTTATTTCTCTTGGCAAAGACGTAAAACTTGAAACCTCTACATCCTATAAGATATCAGTAGATTATAAGGCAGAAAAATTGGATACACCCCTTAAACTCGGTTTAATGATGGGTTCGGTACATCATAACTACTGGACGGCAAGTGAACCTAAAAATACCATGACAGGTATTATAAGTGAAACTACTGACGGTTGGAAAACCGCGGAATATTATATTACAATGCCGAACGTTTACGACGTTAACGTTTATAACGGCGTGGGCAGCGACAGAAAATTTGCTTATCTTTACGTAAAACCCGTGGAGGATAAGGATGTAACGGTGTATTTCGATAACTTTACGGTTCAGCAGGTTCCGTCTGCTGTAATAGTTGACGAATTCGGTAACCAGACCGTAATGGGCGGACAAACGGGCGAAAAAATAGTTTTCCCCGAATTTGGCGAAGGCTATGAAATTTACGGCGAGGACGGAAGAGGCGACGTAATTACGGGATATTCTTATTATTATGATAAGGATTTTAAATATCCCGTAAACAAAGAAAATGAAATTTACACCACCAAGGCTAAAACCTATTATTACAAAGGCTATGCAAAACTTTATGATTCGGGCAATTTAGGAGTTAGCTTTAACGGCTTTGAAAATAACAAGGTAACTCTTGGCAGCGCCTATAAAGACCAGACCAATGATTACGTTATAGCTACTTTTGATAGCGCCTATAAGAATGAAGATGGCAAGACCCGGATAGCAGGTTCTATGATAGCAACTCCAAACGGTTTTTATGCCGATAATTTTGCTATTGTAAGTGGCGGCTTCCAGAGCGCAAAATCTCTTAAATACAAAAATAACGGTAAAACCGATTTACAGTATAACGTTGCCGATATAAGTAACGGTGTACTCTTAAAGGATAATGCAACCTATAAGCTTGATTTCTTCTATAAAGCAGAGGGAGAAAGCGATGAACCTCTTAAATTTGCTTTTCTTAATATGAAGGACGGAAAAACCTTCGTTCAGTCAAGCGAAATAACCGTTACTGACGTTAAAAACGAATGGACAAGAGCAGAAATTTATTTAACCACCGATTTTGCTCACTGCGAAAAGGAAAGCGGTTATTCGGGAGAAACCTTCTGTATTCCCGCAATTAAGGTAACCGACAGCAAAAGGACTGTTTATATGGATGCTTTCTCAATTACAAGAGTAAGTATAAGCGGCGGCGCTTCTGCCCTTACCGATGAAGCCGCAAATGAGGCGGGCGGTCAGGCAGTACGTTTCTATTTTTCCTATAATGCAGATAAAAACGGCAACCTTATAGCAAATGGCGTAGGTAACGCAATTAAAGAACGCGGAATTATGTTTACCGCTAACGGTAATACCGATTTGATAATTGAAAACCGAAATAAATCGAGTGTTACGGTTACCTCTAAGACCGACAACTTCTCGGAATGCTGGAACAAAGAAAATAACGTAATTACCTATAGTACCTACGTTAAGAATTTTGATTATACCGATAGCAGAACCATTTACGCAAGAGGTTATATTATTCTTGCCGACGGTTCGGTTGCATACAGCAACAAGGTTGAATATTCCCTTGACGGTATTTTGGAAACAAACAGTCTTTTAAGCGGTGAAGAACAGTATTATTCCTTAACAGACGACGCCGTTTTTGAAAAGATAGTTATTCAGGGTGTTACAAGAAAGGTATCTAAAGGATATACTTTTGACTGGTCGGGCTCTACCGTTAAAATTAAAGCAAAAGCCGTAGGTCAGGTTAAGGTTTATTTCGAAAATCTTAATCCCAGTGATTACTTTACCGCTTATATTGACGGAGTTCGTATAAGCGACCTTATAGCACCCCAAAAGGATGATGCAACAGGCAGATTTTTCGTAACTGTTGACGTTGGAAACTCAAGCAAAGAAAAAGTAATCGAGGTTTCCCGTCAGGAAGAGGCTATGTACGGCGCTTATGAAATCGTCGGCTTCTCTTTAAAAGGTGAACTTTTAAATGCGCAGGAAAATGATAAGCTTATTGAGTTTATCGGTGACTCCATTACCTCGGGTATGGGTGTAATAGGAACCAAAACCGATTGGCGTACCGACGGTACCAATGCATGGGGATATCTTACTGCAAAATCTTTGGACGTTGACTTCAGAATCCGTTCAAAGAGCGGTATAGGCGCAGGTCGTGACTGTAACGGTGACGTAGGTCCTCAATACGAATGGATAAGCTCTTATCATCTTGATAACTGTTTCAGAGATTTAACCACTCCTTATACCGTAAACCGAGAATCAGATATAATTATCATAAATCTTGGTACCAACGACTTTGATGCGTATAACTGGTCGCCAAATGCAACTCAAAGACAGGAACTTGAGGACAATTACGTTAAGTTGTTGGAAATAACAAGAAAGTATAACCCTAACGCTAAAATTATTTGCATCGCAGGCGGTATGATGGATTCTTATGGCACTTACATGCAAAAAGCGGTTGATCGTCTTGGCGGAAATGATGAAGATTTTTATTATTATAAAATCACCGCGGCTCTTAACCTGGGCGGCGCAGGACATCCTACCGAATACCAGCAGAGGATTATAGCAAATGAAGTTTTGGAAATTTTACAAAGAGATTTCCTTAAATAAAACAAAAAACTCGTTCAGTCAAACTGAACGAGTTTTTGCTTTTTTCTGATTAAATTTCAAAATCAAGACAGCTTCTTGTGGCTGTAAAGGGACGAACGAAGGTATCGGCTACAAAAACGTGCTCGGGATGAACGGCGTAGCCCTTAAGCGCTTCAACGCTTTCAAAGGTTGAATCAAGCATTAAATCTGCGTTGGAGGAGGGAAGACCTTCGGTATAAACCTTAATGTCAATAAGTCCGTCGATTTTGCCGCTTAGTCCTTCAAGACCGTCCTTAATGCCTTTTTTAATTTCTGCTTTTTCGTTTTCGGAATACTCTTTAAGAGTCCATAAAATAATATGCTTTACCATAATTTTCACCTCGGAAATATTCTAACATAAACGGCCGAATAAGTAAATAATATTATTAGTAATTTTATATAAAATAATTTCATAAAAAAGTCAAAATTTTTTCAACGTAAATCTTGAAATGTTATATGTAATTTAGTATAATAAATTGTTGTAAAGGGCAAGGCGGTTAAAAACGCCTCCCAACCGGAAAGGAAAATTATTATGGATAAAAAAGAACGCAGAGTAGGTACCGTATCCCGCGGTATCCGTTGTCCTATTATAAGAGAAGGGGACAACCTTGCGGAAATCGTTGCGACAAGCGTGCTCGAGGCCGCTGAAATCGAAGGCTTCCACATTAATAATCGCGACGTTATCTCTATGACCGAGTCTATCGTTGCCCGCTCTCAGGGTAACTATGCATCTGTTGATGATATCGCCGCAGACGTAAAGGCAAAATTCGGCGATAATACCATCGGTGTTATTTTCCCTATTCTCTCTCGTAACCGTTTTTCTATTTGTCTTAAGGGTATTGCAAGGGGCGCCAAAAAAATCGTGCTTATGCTCAGCTATCCCTCCGATGAGGTTGGTAACTCTCTTGCTACCTACGATCTTATTGATGCCGCAGGCATTAATCCCTATTCCGACGTGCTTTCTTTAGAGCGTTACCGCCAGGTTTTCGGTGTTCAGAAGCTTGAGTTTACAGGTGTTGACTACGTTCAGTACTACGCTGAGTTAATTAAGGCTGAGGGCTGTGAGGTTGAAATTATTTTTGCTAACCAGCCTAAGGCAATACTTGATTATACCGATTGCATTTTAACCTGTGATATTCACACCCGTGTACGTACAAAGCGTCTTTTAAAGGAAGGCGGCGCAAAGCTTGTTTTCGGCCTTGACGAAATATTAAACGCTCCTGTTAACGGAAGCGGCTGTAACGAAAAGTACGGACTTTTGGGCTCCAATAAGTCTACCGAGGATAAGATTAAGCTTTTCCCAAAAGAATGTAAGGATTTGGTTTTAGACGTTCAAAAACGTATTTTTGATGCTACCGGTAAACACGTAGAGGTTATGGTTTACGGCGACGGCGCCTTTAAGGATCCTCAAGGTAAAATTTGGGAGCTTGCCGATCCCGTTGTTTCCCCTGCCTTTACCGACGGCCTTATCGGTACCCCCAATGAATTAAAGCTTAAATACCTTGCCGATAACGATTTTAAGGACCTTTCGGGTGAAGCACTTAAAAAGGCCATTTCCGACAGTATTAAAGCTAAGGATGGCAGCCTTGTAGGTAATATGGCGGCTCAGGGTACTACCCCCAGACAATTAACCGACCTTATCGGTTCCCTTTGTGACTTAACCAGCGGCTCGGGCGATAAGGGTACCCCCGTAGTTCTTGTACAGGGATATTTTGATAACTATACTAACTAAGTTTGAAGGGTGATATTTATGGAAAATAATGTAAGACCTGAAGCTATGGCACGTATTACTACCCCTGAGCTGGCTTCTGCTTTTATAGAAGAGCAAATTAAGGAAATAAGAGCTCAGGTAGGAGATAGCAAGGTGCTTCTTGCCCTTTCCGGCGGTGTTGACTCTTCGGTTGTTGCCGCATTGCTTATTAAGGCTATAGGTAAACAGCTTGTTTGCGTTCACGTAAACCACGGCCTTATGCGTAAGGATGAAAGCGAAAACGTTATTAAAGTTTTTAGTGATGAGCTTGATGCTAACCTTATTTACGTCGATGCAACCGACCGCTTTTTAAATCTTCTTGCAGGTGTAAGCGAGCCTGAAAAAAAGAGAAAGATTATAGGCGCCGAATTTATTAACGTTTTTGCAGATGAGGCAAGAAAATTAAGCGGCGTTGAATATCTTGCTCAGGGAACTATTTACCCCGATATTTTAGAAAGCATTAAGCAGGCTGAGGGTAAAAAGGCGGTTAAGTCTCACCACAACGTTGGCGGACTTCCGGAGGACTTAGACTTTAAGCTTGTTGAGCCTATTAAGCTGCTTTTTAAGGATGAGGTAAGAGTAGTAGGTGAAGCGTTAGGCCTTCCCCACGCAATGGTTTACCGTCAGCCCTTCCCGGGCCCCGGCCTTGGCGTAAGATGTCTCGGCGCAATTACCAGAGACAGATTACACGCTTTACGTGAAGCAGATGCAATTTTAAGGGATGAATTTGATAAATGCGGCCTTAGTGAAAAGGTATGGCAGTATTTCGTTGTTATCCCCGATATTAAAAGCGTTGGTGTTAAGGACGAAAGCCGTTACGAGGGCTGGCCCGCAATTATCCGCGCGATTAATACCAAAGACGCTATGAGTGCAACTATTGAGGAGATTCCCTATAGCGTTCTCCACAAAATCACCGCCCGTATAACAAGCGAGGTAGACGGCATCAACCGCGTGCTTATGGATTTAACCCCCAAGCCCGTCGGAACGATAGAGTGGGAATAATACCAAAAACGCTGAAAGCCCGCATAAATACTGGGTTTTTAAGGATTGAAAAGTCCTCGTGGCAACGTTTTGGCAACATCTGAAAATTATTCATAAATAAAATTAAGAGCTATTAGATTTTTGTACGAAATCTAATAGCTCTTTTTTGTTGCTCAAATTACAAGTCATTGAGTTTGTCTTTGAAGGCTTCGACCATCGCATCGCTGAACTCTTGCGAAGGAACCTTCGCCCAAATGCGTGTGGTGTCGTACTTCGGATAATTATAACGCCACTCGTCGTATGTATCTTTGGTGATCTCACCGGACTTGCATTTATCCGCCTGCTCTTTCCAAGCGGCAAGGATTTTCAAAAGTTCTTCGGTGCTACGACCTCTGTTGTTTTTGATTTTAAGGCAAATTTCACCGTCGGATGTTTCCTCAACGGTCAGACCGTAGATGTCCTCAAGGGCAAACAAGGTATGTGCCAAGCCAATGTAACTGTCAATATCGGGTACGGAAAGCGCTTGAGGTGCAACCTCTAAAGCATTTGCTAATGCAAGCGTAATATCCTCTTTGGGTGTTCTTGTACCGGACTCGTATTGAGCCAAACGAATGTCGGCAGTCTTTTCGGGGAAACCGATAGCTGCACCGAGTATTTTTTGTGTCATACCACGCAAATTGCGGATGAACCTAATTCTCTCTCCAATAGCCATAGTTTTTACTCCTTTGCAATTACTGCAAACACAGTATAACACAAGAGTTTAGGATATGTCAAGATAACCATAGCAAAAAAGTTTAATATTTTTTCTCAAAAACTCTTGACTTAAACGCAGTTGCTTAGTATAATGAGGATACCAAACTTAAACAAGTGCGTTTAAGTTTGTGAAAAGAATAAAGTCCTTTCCTAAAAACTATGCATAAAATCTCTGATTTTTGACGTTATATGGGGACTTGTTCAACAACTGAATGACCGTCCAAGTGGGATACTCCGCCAAGACCTCCGGAAGGAGCGAGCGAGAAAACGCCGCTGAAAAAGCAGGGGCAGGAACGGCACTTGGGTAGAACGGCGAGCAACCAAATAAAAAGAAAAGGAGGAAAAGTGTATGGCAAACAAACTGTATTTAACTGTTGAGGAAGTAGCATCCGAAATGGGTGTATCCAAATCCTATGCCTACAAGATTGTCAAGCGGCTCAATGATGAGCTTGCGGCAAAAAACTTTTTAACCGTAGCAGGAAAAATCAACGCTAAATATTTCTACGAGCGAGCTTGCTACGGCGGCACAGCCAATAGTGAAAGGAAGTGATGTAAATGGCTGTCTATAAGGATGAAAAAACAAATACTTGGCGAGTTGTGTACCGTGTTCCCGATTGGAAAGGCGGCACTAAGCAAAGCCAAAAACGAGGTTTCCCGACCAAACGTGAAGCACTTGCTTGGGAACGTGAGTTTTTGAACAAGACTCAGGCAGATCTCAGTATGACCTTTGCGAGCTTTATTGAAACCTATACGGTGGATATGAAGAATCGCATTAAAGAAAACACTTGGCAAACCAAAGAGCATATTATCCGCACGAAGATCTTGCCGTACTTCGGTAAGCGCAAAATCAGCGATATTCAGCCGAGAGATGTGATTGCTTGGCAGAATGAAATGATTAAGGGGTGTGATAAGAACGGTAAGAAATACTCTCCCGTGTACCTTAAAACGCTTCACAATCAGCTCAGTGCCATTTTTAATCACGCCGTTAAGTTCTATGGCTTGAAAGAAAATCCCGCCGCTAAGGTCGGTAATATGGGTAAGGCGAGAAGTCGTGAAATGCTCTTTTGGACACAAGAAGAATATCAGAAATTTGCCTTTGCGGTGATGGACAAACCCGTATCCTATTACGCATTTGAAATGCTGTATTGGTGCGGTATCCGTGAGGGTGAGCTATTGGCTTTGACCGCCGGCGACTTTGATTTTGAGCGTGGTACGGTCACTATCAATAAGTCCTATCAGCGCATTGACGGCAGGGATGTTATTACCGAGCCGAAAACGCCGAAAAGCAACCGAGTGATAAAAATGCCCGATTTTCTGATCGAAGAAATTAAGGAATACCTTTCTAAACTCTACGGTCTGCAAAAGAATGACCGAGTGTTTAATATCACAAAGAACTATCTGCACCGTGAAATGACAAGGGGCGCAGACGAAGCAGGGGTTAAGCGTATCCGCATTCACGATCTGCGACACAGCCACATTTCCCTCTTAATTGAAATGGGATATTCGGCGGTGGCGATTGCCGACCGTGTAGGGCACGAAAGCATCAATATCACTTATAACTACGCTCATCTGTTCCCGTCCACACAGACGGATATGGCAGATAAGCTCAACAACTTCAGAAAGGAACCAACACAAAATGTCAGCTAAGAATTTAGACAAACACGACCGCTTCAGATGTATTACCGTAGGGTTTCGGGTATCGCCCGAAGAACACGAAACGATAAATCGCATCGTTGCGCTGTCGGGACTCACAAAACAGGAATACTGCTACCGCAAATGTACCGACCGAGAAATTGTTGTGGAGGGTAATCCGAGAGTATATAAAGCGCTCAAAGTGGAACTTGCCGCTGTGCTTGATGAACTGAAGCGTATCGAAAACGGTGGCAACGTCAGCGGTGACTTGCTTGAAGTTATCGACCAAATCAATAAAACCTTGTATGGATTAAAGGAGGGATCTGAATGACCAATATAACGGAAAAGACTGCTCCGAATGTATCTGTTGGCGCAGATACGGAGCAGCCTTCTCAAAAATGTACTGCAAACATTATAACCACCGAAGATGAAAATTTCAAGAGTTTTGAGGAAATTCAGCGTGAAATGATTAAGATGATGGACCCGTCCTACCTCAAAACCGTATCAATGACCGAACTGTACGACACCGTTTACCAAAGCAAGCCGCCGCTGATTGACGGCTTGCTCTATCCGGGAACGTATATCTTTGCAGGTGCACCCAAGCTCGGTAAAAGTTTTCTGATGGCGCAGTTGGCATATCACGTCAGCACGGGAACGCCGCTATGGGATTATACAACCCGAAAAGGAACTGTCCTATACCTTGCCCTTGAAGATGATTACCGCCGCTTACAAGAACGCTTATATCGTATGGTAGGCACAGAAGCAACGGACAACCTATTCTTTTCTGTTTCGGCTGGTCAGCTCGGCAACGGACTTGACGAGCAGTTAAACAGATTTGTCAGCGAACACCCCGACACCAAGCTCATTATAATCGACACCTTGCAAAAGGTGCGTGAGGTCGGTGGGGACAATTACAGTTACGCTAACGATTATCAAATTATCACAAGGCTGAAAAGTTTTGCCGACAGTAAAGGTATCTGCCTATTGCTCGTTCATCACACACGAAAGCAAACCGCAGACGATAAGTTTGATATGATTTCAGGTACAAACGGATTGCTCGGTGCAGCAGACGGTGCGTTTATGCTTACCAAAGAAAAACGCACAAGCAATACCGCAATTCTCGAAGTGTCAGGAAGAGATCAGCAAGAGCAACGCTTACACCTGATAAAAAACGAAAAAACGCTTGCTTGGGAACTGTCCGAAAAAGAAACGGAACTTTGGAAAGCACCACCCGAACCTCTGCTTGATGAAGTGGCAGAGCATATCAATACAGACTATCCTTGTTGGGTGGGCAGTCCTACCGAGCTTGTTGTCTTTCTCGGCGTGGATATGAAAGCCAATGCGTTATCGCTTCGGCTGAATGTCAACGCAAGGCGTTTGCTCGATGAGTATGGTATCCACTACGAAAGCAAACGCAGTCACGATGGGCGAAAGGTCAGGCTGACCTTCGTAAAGCGTGACGATGCGTGACGGTCGTGTCGATGTTTTAGGGACAGGGTGCGGTGTCAAAAGCACCGTCACCATCGACACACACCGTCACGGATAAAGTTTAGCGGAGTGTGCAGAGAGTGCCTTTTCAAAGGCGGCTCTTTGCCCTTCGGAGAACGCAAAACCTGCTTGCAGGTTGCATTTTTGATAGCTCTGCTGTCAAAAGTGCTTTTGCGTTACTTTTGACAAAAGTAACAAAACCAAAGGAAGAGTGAATTTATGAGAAAGAAGTGATTTTAATGAAAAGAACGATAAGTATATCTATGGGAAAAGGCTCGGTCAACCACAACACCCGAAAGTTCAAAGCGGCGAATGTTGACGGTGAGCGTTCCTGCAAAAATATATCCTATTGCAACGAAAGTATCAAGAAAGTGTACCACGAATTGTTTGATGAAGCACTTAAAAAATTCAATGAAAGGCAGACAAGAGCAGACCGCCGCATTGATAATTACTACGAAAAAATCCGCAATTCCAAGCAAGAAAAACCGTTTTATGAAGCGGTAGTGCAGATTGGAAACAAAGAAGATATGAGTGCTATCGGTGACAATGCCGAGCTTTCAAAACAGATAATGGATGAATATTTCAGCGGTTTCAAGGAACGAAATCCACACCTTCGAGTGTTCTCGGCTCACTTGCATTTGGATGAAGCAACACCCCATTTGCATATAGATTTTGTTCCCTTTACAACCGGAAGTAAGCGTGGTCTTGAAACAAGAGTATCACTCAAACAAGCGTTAACTGCACAAGGTTTTAAGGGCGGTAGTCGTGGCGATACCGAGTGGAATCAATGGGTACAAGCCGAAAAAGAAATGCTTGCAAGGGTTATGGTAAGGTATGGAATTGAGTGGGAGCAGAAAGGAACACACAACGAACACCTCTCGGTACTTGACTACAAAAAGCAGGAACGAGTGAAAGAAATCGAGCAGTTGGAAAGCAAACTTGCTGATAAAAAAGACGAGTTTAAGAGTGTGGAAAATCGTATCCGAAACTACGATAAAGGCACACAAGTCATTGCAGAATTGGAACAAAGGATAGAAACTGATAGCGAATATCAGCTACCCGAACCGCAAGGTTTAATGTCCGCAAAGACCTACAAGCAGAAATTCGTAGAACCGCTTATAAAGAAATTAAAGGCAGTTATCAAGGAAGTTTTCTTCCGATACTACAATGCGTTGGATAACTACCACCGTCTTAATGCTACGAACGGAAACCTTTACAGAGAGAACGAAAGGCTCACAAAAAGGAATGAAATTCTTTTGGGAAAAAATGAAAATTTGCGTGCAGAGGTCAAGGATTACAAACTGCTCCGCAAGGTTTTCGGAAGCAAACAAATCGACAGTCTGATAGAACAAGCCAAGTCTAAACAGCGTGAAACACGCTTTAGAAATAACAAAAATGAAAGGTAGGAACACACAGTGGAAAACAGATTTTACGATGAAAAGAATGGTCTTTGGTACGAAAAGCAGGGCGATTATTATCTCCCTTGCATTTCACTACCCGAAGAAGAAAACGAGCCAATCGGCGTATGGGGACAGCGACACCTACGCTACCTCAAGCAACACCGCAAGGTGCTTTACACAAACCTTTTAACAAGTGGAAAGCTGAATAGCCATCTTGCCGAACTCAACAAGCAGGCAGAGGATATGTTTTTTCGGGTGGTAAAACAACTTGCCGAAAAAGAGGGTGTAACGGAAAAACTCAAGGCAGAAAATCAAATGGAATGGGTTGATCGTATGAATAATATCCGTAACCGAGCAACTGAAATTGTCAATGCAGATTTAATTTACGCATAACGCAGAACGGCGGCAGGGAGAAATCCTTGCCGCTATAATTTTTTGTAAACTTTTTAGCATACTCTTGACTTTTTGACTCTAATATGTTAGAGTATATATGAACTCTAACGAATTAGAGAAAGGAGTTGCTACTATGAAAGAAACGCCGAAGGTATTTGAAAGTGAATATCGCTTTTGTTTGATTTTATGGGAACACGAACCCGTAAAGAGCAGTGAGCTTGTAACTTTGTGCAAAGAACAACTTGGTTGGAAGCCTACTACCACATACACCGTTATCAAAAGGTTGTCCGAGCGTGGTGTTCTAAAAAATGAAAAGACAGTTGTTACATCTCTTATAAGCAAAGATGAGGTACAAGCTGCCGAAATACAAGAAATGGTTGATAAGACTTTTGAAGGCTCATTGCCGGCTTTTATTGCAGCATTTACCAAACATCAAAAGATTTCCGATACAGAGCTTGATAAGGTACAGCAGATGATAGATAACTATAGGAAAGGAGAACTAAAATGAGTGAAGTTTTCTTGAAAATTGTTAATATGAGTGTATCTGCAAGTTGGATTGTTCTTGCGATATTACTATTAAGGTTATTGCTAAAGAAAGCACCTAAATGGATTACAGTTCTCCTATGGGGCGTTGTTGCTATTCGTCTTATATGCCCATTTTCTATTGAAAGTGTAATGAGCTTAATTCCAAGTGCCGAAACAGTCAGTCCTTCGGTCTTAATCTCTGAAGCCGAAATCAATACAGGATTTGAAACGATTGATAATGTTATAAATCCCGTTATAAGTGAAGCTACAACGACCATTGGAACTGAAAAGGCGGTTAATACATTTAAACTGTTTATACTTATTTTTTCAAAGGTATGGCTGATAGGAATTGTAATCCTTTTGGTATATACATTTATCAGTTATTGGCGTGTTCGCAGAAAAGTTCGTACAGCCGTTTTGCTTCGAGATAATGTATATCAAAGTGAAGCGGTTGTTTCCCCCTTCGTTCTCGGAGTAATAAAACCTAAAATATATATACCTTTTAATATGGGCAAGCAAGACGAAAAACTTGTTATTGCTCACGAACAAGCACATATCAAACGCAAAGACCATTGGTGGAAACCTTTAGGATTTCTTATTCTAACACTTCATTGGTTCAATCCTTTGATGTGGTTAGGTTATGTGTTATTATGTAGAGATATTGAAATTGCTTGTGATGAAAAGGTTGTAAAAGAATTAACCAATGAGCAGAGAGCAGATTATTCCCAAGCATTATTGACTTGTAGTGTAAACCGCCGTATGATCGCTGCTTGTCCTTTAGCCTTTGGCGAAGTAGGCATTAAAGAAAGGGTAAAAAGCGTGTTGAATTATAAAAAGCCTGCTTTTTGGATTATTGTCGTTTCGGTAATTGCTATTGTTATTACTTCAATATGCCTACTTACAAACCCCAAGATTTATGATGCAAGTGATTTAGATGACAAACTTCAGGTTCTTATTGATACCTCAATAGCAGAACACAATGAATCCGAATATACTAAAGACAATTTTATTGTTGTTGACTACAAAATAATGGACATAGATAATTCTTTTAATGAAACAAGTGTGTATATGTGGGTTCTTTATATGGAATATAGTTGCAAAGACGGTGTTTTAACGAATGAAGCAGGAGCACACATACCTACTGTTATTACAGCTAAAAAGAACGGCAATAAATATGAACTTGTTGAGTATTGGACACCAAGAGATGGTAGCTACTATGCTTCAGATATTAAAGACAAATTCCCAAGAAGATTATGGAGTGATGCTCTTGACAGTCAACAGTATATTGACGAGCAAACTGCAAAATGCGAGAGAGATGCAAAGTTGTATTTTGGAATTTCCAAAGGGGATAATTCACAAACCGTTACCGAAAACTTAATAAATGGAACAATTTTTTTCTATAATGAGCCGACTGCAGAAAATACAACTGCTATTATTGAAAATATTGTTCAAATGCCGGAAGAAGAATTTAATTCTTTTATCGATAGAATAGAGAATCAAAAGTGGGTAGCTGATGCTATCGTTGATAGAACTACTTTCTACTTTGATTGTCATATTTCATACGATGATTTAATTTACATTAGTTTCGGGGAAAAAGTTATTTATTATAAAGAGCACTTTACAAATTTATCAGATGAAGATGCTGCCTTTATTAAATCATATAGTCGTTCTGTATCTGCTTTCATTGACAGTGTGGCATTTGACATTGATAATGATGGGGTTGTGGAAGCCTGCACACTGCGTTTTGGACCAACTTCGGGATTGTTCACTTTTATTATTTCGGTTTCCGAAAATGGAAAACCTGAATATTTTAACATTTTTCATTCCCCGACATTTTATAATTTAAGTTTTGAAAATACAGAAAAAACATTAAGATTAAAAGGAATCACGCAGGGAGATAATCCCAAAACTGAACATTTTGACATTGTTATAGATAATAATAATATTTGTTTATTTAGTGATGTTCAAAATATAGAATATTGGGGTGAGCAAGGGTTAGATTCTCCTTATGCGTCTAAAAGTTAATAATATAATGACTGCGGTAGGGAGTAAAATCCTTGCCCGCTATTTTCACAAACCACTTGATTTTCGGGCAGTAAAAGAGTATAATATCCTTGCTGATGAAATGATGTTGCGAAAGTGATAGCATTTCGTTGATAGCAAAATGATAGCAAAAGCAGAGATACCTGTGACAGATAGGATAATCTGTACCAAATGCTATCAAATCGTGTCAAAACTCCTAAACAAAAGTAGTTAAGACCTAATTTCTACTTAGGAGTGGGAATAATACCCGTTTAACACAGTTTATTTACAATAGCAGATAATGGTTTTCATTGTCTGCTATTGTTTTTATTATCATTATCATTTCGTATACAATTATTATCTATAGCAGAGCCACAAAAATCGTAAATCACGATATAATTTACAACTAACCTAAGCACGGCGGCAGGGAGATTTATTCTCTCTGCCGCCGTTTTTGTTTATTCACTAATAATTTCAAAAAACTCAAGGAAATTATAATATAGCAAAAACAATTGGATGCAATCACGCTTTTTAACTTTTCGTGTAAGCATACCGTGCTGTAGAAAGTTCCTGTTTATTAGAGTCGGTTGTTTCTTGAAGTCCTTGGCATCTTCAAACAATGTTTCAATACAAGCAAACAAATTTGTGTAGGATAAAAGCAGGAAAAACTTTTTGTTAATATCCTGTTCTGCTTCTACACGCTTTTTGATTTTTCTGATTGCAGATGCTCCGCTTGATCTGCGTTTGCTCTTGGGATCGCGGTCTTCTTTACGTTGCATTCGTATAAGTTTTGCATCTAACAAAGAAAACAAAAGCATTGCACAAGATTTGTACTGTCGTGAACGATATAGATTTATTGCCTCTTCCAAATCCCTTTTATTCGCACCTTTTACATACAAAAAACCTTCAAATAGTGTTTCCATATCTGCCTTTGTACACCATTCTTTAATTCTCTCGTTGGAATCTTTTATGTCGGAAGGAGCTTCGTTGAATACGGTAATTTCTGCGTGAGGCATTAGTGTCCAACCAAACTTTCCCCAAGTTTCAAAACTTGAGCGTAATTCTTCTTTGCGCTCTTCGGTGATATTTGGCAGTTTGATTTGATCGTAAATAGATGATAATTGAGTCGCAAAACCGGCTGTCAATTCACCGACAATCTTTGAAATCCTATTAATAGGTTCCAAAGCTTGCTGTATAATTGCGAAAGTAGTGTTTATCTTTGGTATATTCGCTTTTACTAATTTCTCAAAAGAAGATAAGGTGTTCCCAATTTGGCTTGAAACCGCTAAGGTGGTTTTTCCAATATCCAAAGCTAAAGGTTTTGTTATTTGTGGTAATTGTGAAACTACAGAGCGTGTCATATTATTCCACATATCTTTCGCTGCTAGAATAAATCGCAAGTAAGTATTGCTTTCGCAGGAAAGTTTTTCGTATGAACTCCGCAAACGAGAATCCTCTGATACAAGTTCTTCTATATATGTAATTAATGCAGCATCATCCTTAGCAATTATATCTTCTGATGGTACAGACTCATTATCAAGGATGTGCCTGCTCAATATTGATGCAACGACTTGGGGATGCTTCTCTAATTCCTCATTATCAATTTCAACGAGAAGCATAATATCTTTCACGGACAAATAAAGCGTAAGTTCATATTCGGCGCCATTTATCGCCAATGTGATATGTTTGTGAGAATTATGTATTTCCATATTTACGCCTCAAATCAGAGTAATTTTATTAAATTTTATCACAAAAGAAGACAAAAATAAACCTTCTTATGCAATTTGCCTCAAAATGCAGATAATAACTTTATGCAAACTACTTTATTTTTGAAACTTTTTGTGGTATAATATATAGGCCAAACAAAGCTAAATAAGGAAAAGGATCACTTTTTACCAAGGGGATATTTTACCCTTTTTTGGTTATCATCTGATAAGAGTTCGGTAAAATCGCAACTCCACTCAGATGGTAACAAGGTTTTTCCTTTTCTGTTTGGGCTTTGTTTGGCGACAATCGGAGTTGCGTTTTTCGGTGCGTGGCTTTGGTCACGCACTTTTTTATTAGGAGGAAAAAATGAGTAAAAATCAGAAAAAGAAAAAAATAGTTTGGCAGCAGTACATAGGAATTGCATTTATGATGCTGATTGGAGCCATTTGCGGTGTTGTGATGGTTTCGTACCTTGACAAATCCCCAGCAGATACACCATTATACCAAGAACTTCTCTCCTTTGCAGGACTTTTCCTTGGTATGTATGTTGCATTGTTCTTCCATATGATCGTGCACGAAGCAGGACACCTTCTGTTCGGCTTGATGACGGGATATAAGTTTAGTTCTTTCCGCATTGCCTCTTTTATGTGGCTGAAGGAAAACGGGAAGCTTAAATTAAAACGACTTAGTTTAGCCGGAACGGGCGGTCAATGTCTTATGATTCCTCCCGATATGAAGGACGGTAAAATACCACTTGTGTTATATAACCTTGGTGGCTCATTTATCAATATCATTCTTGGTGCTTTGTTCTTAGCAGGATATCTGCTTTTCTCCGATGTCCCATTCCTTTCACCGCTTCTTCTTATGTTAGCAGTAGTTGGATTTATGACTGCTATGATGAATGGCATACCGATGCGTATGGGAACGGTTGATAATGATGGATACAATGCCTTTGCATTATCAAATAATAAAGAAGCGGTAGAAGCCTTTTGGGTTCAGCTCAAAGTTAGCGAGCAAAGTTCAAAAGATGTTCGGCTTAAAGATATGCCTGCCGAATGGTTTGCAGTGCCAACAGATGATGCTATGAAAAACAGTATGGTCGCAACCCGATGTGTGTTCACCTGCAACCGACTTATGGATGAAGAAAAGTTTCAAGAAGCGGACGCACTTATGGCACATCTGCTTGAAATCGAAAGCGGCATTGTTGGACTTCATCACGACCTTCTAATATGTGATAGGATTTATGTGGAGCTGATCGGAGAAAATCGTCGGGAAGTTATTCAAGATATGCTGACTAAAAAACAGAAGAAATTTATGAAAGCAATAAAAAAGTTCCCATCCGTGCTTCGAACCGAATATGCACTTGCGTTGTTTTTTGAGAATGACACCGAGAAGGCGAAAAAGATCAGGAGTGAATTTGAAAAGGTTGCAAAGACCTATCCTTATTCGCAAGATATCGAATCCGAAAGAGATTTGATGGATATTGCTGCTCGAAGCAATAGAGAAAGATTAGGAAAATGATAAATATGGAGGAATACATATGGAACTGAGAAAATTAGACAAGAGTGTACTTAAATTATGGTACATTCGTGCGGCTATTGGATCGCTGGCACTGGTAGGTGTCTTTACAAGTGCGGCTGTCATTCTGAATGCAACGGGTGCGCCCGGCGATGTAACGCTCGCTGTTTTGATAGGTGTCGGTATACCTGTCGCTTTACTTTTTGCCATTACTTTGATTATGCCGGCACTGCGCTATAAAATGTACGCTTGGGGATATGACGATAAAAGGATCATTGTAAAGCAAGGCGTGATTTTTAGACAAAGCGTAGTGATCCCTGTTTGCCAGATCCAGGATCTTCATCGAACCCAGGGACCGATTATGATGATGTTGAAGCTGAGTGGCGTCACCATCTCAACTGCAGGTTCAAATTTTGATATTTCTACACTCACGACTGCAGAAGCTGACCGCATGATCGATGAGCTGGAACGTAATCTTGAAGCGAGAATTGAGGAACTGAGAAATGAAGAAATTTGACAAAGGCTATATTCTTTCCAGTTTGTTGTCGGATTTGTTCGGCAGCCTTGTAATAGTTTTTATCTTTCTTAAAGATTTCTTTTTAAGCGACGAGTCAAACCCGGAAGATATCAAGGCTGCAATTCCGTTTTTTGTAATCGGATTCGCCGTAGTTTATCTGTGCTTTATTGTTTACCGAATTCTGTATTACAAGACCTCCGGCTATGAACTGACAGAAAATGAGATCAAATGCAACAGAGGCGTGCTTTTTAGAAAACGTTCTGTCTTGGACTATAAGAAGGTACATGCCATCAATAAAAAGCAAAACCTGTTCCATAGGATCTTCGGGATTGCCATTTTGACGATAGATAGTGGCTCTACAAACACCTCCCATCAGGCTGAAATAACGATTATTGAAAAAGATAAGGTTGCTGATGCCCTGCTGAATGAACTGAATTTACTGAAAGAGGGCGGCAGACGAAATGTGGAGAGCACACAGCCGAAGGATGAACTGCTTCTTTCGGATGAAGATAGCCTCTACAGCTTTACCTCCGGTAAGAAAATGCTTTACACGCTTATTAACATAGCTTCTACCGCATTTTTTACGGCATTGTTTGCCGTGCTTACCATTATTGTTCTCGGCATTTGCAAACTGATGATCAGGCAGGGGTTCCTTGGTACTTGGGGGCAATATTTCCTGTATGCCTTTTTGATTACAGTGGGTGCTATGCTGCTGTTTTCGATGTTTTCTCTTATTGGATGCTTGATCCATTCCTTTGTGGGATACTACAAGTTCAAAATCACCAAGCGTGGAAATGACATTCAGATTTCCTACGGACTTTTGGAAAAGCATACCAACACCTTCAGCTATGACAGAATCAAGGCCGTTAAGATTACCCAGGGACTTGTGCAAAGGATGCTTGGCTTTGCATCCATCCGTCTTGAGGTGATCGGTTATACTGTCAAAAGCGGTGACGATGATAAGAATGCCGGACTTGGCGTGCTTGTACCGTTTTGTAAGTATAATGAGATCGGCGAAATCTTAGGTAAAGTTTTGCCTGATTATGTTCCGGACAAAAAGCAGACAAAGTCTGTTTCCTATTTTTCGTTTATATCCTGGTTTGCCTTAATTCTTGGTATCATAACAGGTGTCGTGTTGCTGCAAGCAACAGTACCTATGCTGATATTCAATGTTTCTTCATCTGTGATGGTCGCTGTTACTCTTGCGATTGTAGGAGTAGGAGTTATAATACTTGTTGTAAAAGTATTGAGTGCTGCTCTCAGTTACCAAAATAATGGTCTCGCGATTAGCAATGGTAAAATAACAGCGTATTACGGTGGATTTACTAAAAACGTTACTGTGTTTATGGCTCGGAATCTGATTGCGGCAGAGAACGTAACGACACCGCTTCGCCACAAAGCAGGCATTACAAGTCTTGTTATGCACCTTAAAACCAATGCATTGTCCAACGAAGTAAAGGTACATATTCAAAATAGTTCACTATCAGAAGAATTGGAAAAACTATTGATATTGTAATGACGAATCTATTTTAAAGTCTATTTTTTATTGTAAGGGCGTCGCAGAAATGCGGCGCCTTTCACGTTGGCTTTATTGAAAATTCAACCATTGTATGGTATAATTATTTTAATATTTGTTTTATGGATATATCGACAAACAAAAGAGTTAATGTTTCAAAATCTATTGAATTTTAACTCTTAATTCGCTATAATATTCTTGTCAGCGTGATAACACGATGACAACAAAAATCTTGACGGTCCGTATTTTACGGATAATCTGAACACTCTCGATAATATGAGTAAAAATACCCATACAAAATTGTTTAAGTGACAGTTTTCGGAAGCGAGTGGGAATAATATCTAATGGCTTTTGAGTAGCTTGGAATTATTTGATTCCAAGCTACTTTTTAAGTTTTTGGATAAAATTAGGTTGTGGGATGATGGCCTGTGATTAAAAAAACCATATATTGCGCGTATATACAGCGTTCGCCAAAGCGCAACGGAGATTGTAAACCGTGACCTGATTTACAATTAGAAACACGAAGCCGGGCAAAGGATATCTTTGCTCAGCTTTTTTCTTGTTTGTTGAAAACAATGTAAATTTATGATATAATATAATTTACGAAATTATGCCCACGCATAAATGGGTTGGAAAGAAGGTGGCGAAGTGCTTAAAATCGCTATATGTGACGATGAAAAAGAGTTTTGTGATTCGGCTGAGCGTATGCTGAAGCTTTATATGGAAGAAAAGGATGTGCCGTACCAGGCGGATGTTTTCAACGTTCCGTCAGAGCTTGTTGATATGACCGAGAAAGGCACGATATACGACATTTATCTCTTGGATATCTATATGCCCGGTGTTACGGGTATGAGTATCGCCACGGAGCTTCGTAACCGAGATATAAAAAGCCCTATTATTTTTCTTACCTCCTCCACCGATCACGCTCTGGAAGCCTTCGGTGTAGATGCTACCCACTATCTGCTCAAATTCTATACAAAAGATAGTTTTTATGTGGGTATGGATAAAGCGATGCAGAGCATTGCTTCCCACAAGAACGATAGCGTGATTTTGAAAGTAGATAATGATTACCGGAGCATCCCGGTATCTAAACTGATATACTGCGAAGCAGAGGACAAATATCAGCGCTTATATTTGGAGAACGGAGAAAGACTGCTTGTCCGCATTAGCGGCATGGAACTTTATAAACAGCTTTCGGAATTTGACTCCTTTTATCACTGCGGCAGAGCGCATATTATCAATCTGAACCATATTAGCCGTGTTACAAAGAGCGGTGCAGTGTTCAAAAACGGTATGCAGCTGAGCCTTCCCCATACGGGGAAGGCAGGTTTGCGCTCGGCATTCTTTGATTATTTCAATTAGGAGGTGGGATGAATGCAACAAATTCTGTTTTTAATACTTACCGTGCTGTCCCACATTGGAGCCTCTTTGTTTTTTGCCAAGCCCCGTTTTAATAAGATCATAACAGCGGCAATTTGGCTTGTTTACGGCGTTGTCTTTTTGGTGCTGCCGCCGGAAATGCCACCTTTGAACTACTTTGTTTCCTTTGTGCTGCATTTGGTGCTATTCTTCATCACTACCACAGGCCGCACGGTGGAAAAGGGATTTCTGTTTTTCAGCTACGCCACAACATACACCTGTTTCAGTACACTGTTTAATATGTTGGATAACACCGTAGACAGTATGGTATTAAAGCTCGTAATAGCCGTTATTCTTATGGCAATTATGCAGTATATTTTGTATCGGTTGTTGTTGCCGTCTTTCAGAAAGGTGGCTATGTATATTCGGGAAGGCTGGGGCAAGTTCTACGCAGTAGTTTTAAGCTTTTGGGCACTGATCGTTGGACAGTCCTTGTTTACTATGATGCAGCCAATGAGTCGTGAAGAAAGTATTGTATTCTTGCTTACGATGCTTGCTTTCTGCATTACCTATATTGCTATATTCAACAGTATGAAGAATATCGTGGAGTTATCCCGAGAAAAGCAAAAGTCATTACATACTGAGCTGTTGCAGGCTCAGGTGGATGCGCAAGCGATGGAAGCCGAGCTTGTTCGTCAAAACCGCCACGATATGCGTTTTCATTATCAGGCGCTTATGACCTTAGCCAAAACAGGTGAAACCAAAAAAATTGTAGACTATCTCAGCACCCAAAGCAAAAGCTTGGAAACGACCACAACCGGACGGTTTTGCGAAAACGAAACCATTAACAACATTTTGAAGGTCTTTTATCAAAAGGCCACCGCGCAGAATATCACGATGGAAATTCGTGCAGCGGCAAAGCCGGATATTTCTGTGCCGTCCCCGACACTTGTAACCATCGTCGCGAACATTTTGGAAAACGCCATTCACGGTGCCTTAGAAGCACACGCAGAAAAGCCATCAATTACTGTTTCTGTCAAGCACAAGGCAGGTCGCTTGGTGATCTCTTGTGAGAACACCTGCACCCCGTCTCTCAATTTTGATGAAATGCCGGAATACTTGCAAGGCATCGGCATACATAGTGTTATGTCGTCGGCTGAAAAGCATAACGGTTCTTGCCGTTTTTCTGCCACCGATGGCGTGTTCAGTTGTATGGTAATTATGGATGAATAATTGGATATTGAGACCCAAAAATCCCTGTCAATCGACAGGGATTTTTGTCGTTTTTGGGGTTATACACCAACTTCACGACAAAAAAAGGGCACTTCGCGACATTTTTTCGTTACACGGGAGCTTTTGCAGTATCATTACAGTGTGAAAATATAACTCCTTGGAGGTAAAACTATGAGCAAAAACGATTCGCAAATTGTTATCAGCAAAAAGACATTCATTATCGCTTTGATTGTTTTGTTGCTGCTCGTTGTAGGTGCTGTGACGGTAGCACTTAATTGGAATAATTGGTTTAGTGATGGCCCCTCATCATCCCAAACAGGAGAGTTTGACATTGACAAAAATGCTGATGATTGGAACGGCGAAAAGCTTCCCGATAAAACCGACGATGCACCGGCAGCAGGTATCAAGATTCCCGGTTACCCGTCCATTACTCTGCCGAAGGATCAAAAGACAGTAAACGTAGCTCTCTTAAATCCCGAAGGCAACCCCTGCTACTTTACCTTTGAAATCGTGCTTAAAGATACGGGTGGGAGCCTTTATAAATCAAAGCTCGTTCCTCCCGGCAAAGCGATTACCGAAATTACCATGTCCAGAGCACTGCCTGCCGGTGAGTATGACGCAACCATTAAGATTACCACCACCTCGGTAGCCGATGGCTCGGCAATGAATGGCGCAAACGTGGAAACCGTCTTGATCGTGAAATAAGGTGAAACTATGGAGAAAAATTTAAGTAAAAGCGGACAGGAGATCAAGAGAAACGATACTTGTCCCTACTTTGCGGGAAGGAAAAGCATTTTAGCCATTGAACCGATTTGTTGGTTCTGTAAGTATGCAGGCTTTGACTTGAAATCCGATAAGCTACCCGAACGGGGTATCTGCTGTTATCCCGAAGAACAAAACGAATGAAAGGAGTGTGGAAATGAAAAGTTTTAATAGGCTTACAAAGCAAGAGAAAATAGAATATTTAGCCATTCTCTTGTTGTTGCCCTTTGCGTATATCGGGCATTTATTCAGAAAGGCAAATTTCCGCACTTTTTATAATCGCGCCGTAGCGGTTTGCCTTGCGGTGGTTATGATTGCGGTGATGATTCCCATAATGTCTATCCCTGCAAGTGCGACGGAGTACAGCGGCGGCACCAAAGTCTCCGTTAAAGCTCTGAAGAGTGGTGATACGATTCGGAAAGGCTCAATAATCATTAACGGAAGCGATGTTACAAATGTATGCAGAACATTTTATCCAACCGACACTTCCGGGTATGCAAATATGGGTAGTTGGTGGAATGAGGGTTCTGAATGGTCTGCCGATGACAATTACTACGTCGTTGATGTCGAGCAACTATCACCGATTGACCCTGTATATTTATATATCTACCGGATTATCGAAACCTCTGCCGTTACCTTTTACCCTGCCGGCGGCACCATTCAAGGCGGTACAGCGGCCAAAACCTTTACGGCTACCAAGTACTTATCCGATTACTGCGATGTGAGCTGGTTGACTCCTAGCAGACCCGGCTGTACCTTTTTGGGCTGGTACACCAGTGACGGCAAAGAGCAGGTCTACAATGCAAACGGCATCGCGGTAAACGGCTCCTACTGGAAAAATGGTATCTGGCAAGGCCAAGGTGCCAAGAGCTTCATTGCCAAGTGGAAGGCCAACACCAGCGTCACCTTCCGTTATTTCCCGGGCGGCGGCACCGGTCAGCAGGATAACTTCGTGCAGTGGACAGCAAATGCCACTTACTTTGATACATATCCTTCTGACAGCCATTGGAACTACACAACCGGCACATACAAGCTGACCCGTGTGGGTTACACCGCCACCGGTAATTACGCCAAGAAAGACGGCTCGTGTGTGGTCCATGAGGATGATCAATTCACCAGCTACCCCCAACTGTGCAAAGCCTACGGTCTGAACCCCGACACCTGCGGCAATGCCACCATTGATATTTACGCCCAATGGGCACCCATCAATTACACCGTTACCTTCAACGGCAACGGCGCCACCGGCGGCTCCATGGCAAACCAGTCTTTCGCCTACGATACGCCTCAGGCGCTAAAGCCCAATGCTTTTGAACGGGTATATACGGTGACCTACAATGAAAACGGCGGTGCCCAGCTTCCCGATGGCAAGGCTGTGGCTACCTTCAATGGCTGGCAGGATCGTGGCAGCATTGTTTACAAGGACGGTACCACCTACACCTTCGCCGACTTCGACGGCGCCGGCTACGGCCTTCGCAACAACGATGTTTTCGTATCTTCAGGCTTCGGCAACGGCATTTTCAATAAGTACGGTCTGCTTGATCACTATGTCATATACGGTAAAGGAGAGTATGCCAACGGCTCTACAGGCCGTGCGCCTACCACCGATAAACCCTACGGCTATCCGAACGGTGCCACGGTCTCCAATCTGAGCACCACGGGCGGCGCCACCGTACCTCTTTATGCTCTGTGGACACCCGGTTCCGTGATCCTGCCCACGCCCACCAAGGCAGGGCACACCTTTAACGGATGGTATACAGATGCCACCGGCGGAACGAAGGTCGGCGTCGCAGGCGCAAGCTATACCCCTGCAGCGAACACGACTCTCTATGCCCAATGGACGGCAAACACCTACACCGTCACTTGGAAAAACCACGACGGCACGGTGCTGGAAACCGATACGGGTGTTGCCTATGGCACAGCACCTGCCTATAACGGCGCAACACCCAAAAAGGCAGAGGACGAAAACTTTACCTATACCTTTAAGGGGTGGAGTCCTACCGTTTCTGCCGTGACCGACGATACCGAATACATCGCACAGTTTACGGCAGTCAGTAAGCGTGTCGAACCCACCTACACCGTCACCATTCCCGCTGCGGTAAACGAGGGCGAGAGCTTTAAGGTTTCGGCGACGGAAGTTCTGCTCAACACAGACCAAACACTGACCGTTACTTTGCAAAGTGATTTTACGCTCACAAACGAGCAGGGTGCCGAACTTGGCTTTAAAATAAATGACGGTGCCATCGTGAACAACATGCAGCTTATTTCGGTTACGGGCAACGGGGATAAAAACACCCCCCTTGCCAAAGATAGCGAAGCCCTTCGAATTCAGGTGGCCGAAGAAGCAAAATATTCAGGCGCCTACACCGGTACAATTACCTTTACCATTGCGGTTGATACCGCTGAAAATAATTAAAATTTAATTTCGAAAGGAAAATAGTATTATGAAAAAGTTATTTGCAATTATTTTAACCGTTGCTCTGCTCCTCGGCCTGTCGGTTCCCACCTTTGCGGCTGAGAGCCAAACCTCCACCATTACCGTGGTTATGAAGGATTCGGGCGGCGACGGATGGGCAGAAGGCGCCTTTGGCTTCGTTTCTTTGTCCACCGATGAACTTGAACTTATGTCCACCAGTGGTTACGATCTTCCCAAAGATATTACAAATATATTTGCCTTGGAAAGCGGTACCACCGCCACTATAACACACACTGTGGCAAAGGATGAGGTTGTTTATTTCCGTTGGATCGATCCGGAAGATGCAAGCGATGAAGAAGTCTCATTCAACATTTACCGCGACGGAATTTTGCAGTATTCCTGCGATGATGTTACGAAGTTTGATGGATCTTCCACTGTGTATGAACTGTTTTTTACAAGCTACCCCGTAGAGGGCACCACCGTTACCTATACCGTTGACCCCACCTACACCGTAACCATTCCCGAAACCGTAACCATTGGTGCAGAGGGCACTGAAAAGACCGTTTCGGCAGAGGGTGTTGTTGTTAAAAAGGGTCAGTACGTTTCGGTTACCCTTGCCGAGAACAACAACTTCACCGTGAAAACCACCGAAGGTGCAGAACTTACTTACACCGTAACCAAGGGCGGTCAGCCCGTTGCCGCAGGCGGCGAGATCTTGGCGGTGAATCCCAAAGACGGCAAAACCGGTACCGCTACTATCACCTTCGATATTGACGAAACTAAAATTCAGTACGCAGGCACCTACACCGGCACCGCTACCTTTACCATTGCGGTAAAGGATGCGCCTGTAACGATCATCAACTTTACCTTGGATACGAGCTTTATTGGACAGTATGTCTCCGGTCTTACCACAAACCAGCAGGCAGAAGCAGGTATGACCTGGGGCGAATGGGTCGAATCGGAGTACAATGTTGACGGTTATGTGGTTGATGAATCGTGGTTACCCGGCTCAATTGCTGTCCCAGGAGAATATTGGGCTATTGCGGATGGTGGATACCCCAATTACGTTGAATATACCGACGAAATTATCGCAAACCACACATATGATTTTACTATAACCGCAGGCTAATTTGTAAAGGAGGATATAAACCATGAAAAAATTATTTGCACTTATTTTGACTGTTTGCCTGTTGGCATCTATGTCCGTCACCGCTTTTGCGGCTAATACCACGGGCGGCTCTACCGAAGTTTCTTTTAACGTTGACCCCACCTACACCGTTACCATTCCTGCTACCGTTGAGCTTCAGAAAATAGAGGATAACGGCACCGTTACCTATGAGAACGACTACACCCTCACCGCCCAGGCCGGTGTAAGGCTTAAGAAGGGTGAGTACATTGAAGTCACCGTTGCAAGCGAATTCAAAATGACCACCGCCGAGGGCGCAACCCTTGACTACACCATCACCGCAGAGAATGCAACAATTGCCACGGGTGGCGTTGTTGCAGAATTTGCTACCGACAAGGCCGAGCAGACTGCCACCATTCACATTGCGGCAAATGACCCCGACTACGCCGGTGAATATAAAGATACCGTTACCTTTACCATTGCCGTAAAGGATGCGCCTGTAACGACTATCAACTTTACCATTGGTGAAGATACCTATCAGGCAGAAGAAGGTATGACCTGGGCACAGTGGATAGAGTCTGCATACAACAACGGCGGATTCTATTCTGCAAATGAATCAGTCTATTGGGGCGAAGGTTTCTGGTTCATTTTGTGCAATTACGGCAAAACCCCAAGCGATGATGACTACTACGTTAATGCGGCCGATGTGATTCAGGCGAACACTGATTACGTTCGCGTTGAGTTGAGCGAAGGTTAATTGTTGATCATAAAGGAGGAACAAACCTATGAAAAAACTATTTGCACTGATTTTAACCGTTGTGATGATCGCAACTATGTCCACCACCGCTTTTGCGGCGAACACCACCGAGGGGGAAGCTGACATCACCACCAGCATCGCGCCTACCTACACCGTGACCATTCCTGCTGATGTGAATGTTCAGTTCAACGCTACCGAGACCTCTTTCGGCGCTATCGAAGTAGAAGCTTCTCAGATCCACCCCGACAAGTGCATCAAGGTGGAGCTGACCTCCGACGGTAAGCTGGAAAACAGCATTGATGCTACCAAGGTCATTCCTTACGCCATCAAGGACAGCGAAGGCGCTGCATTTGCCTCTGCTACTTATCTGACAGAGGGCGACAAGACCGAGCTTTCTATCCACATTACTGCTAACGACTGGAACGCCGCTTATGCAGGCGACTATTCTGACACCGTTACCTTTACCGTTTCCTACGAAGATAAATAAGGAGGTAGCATTATGAAGAAAATAACAGCCTTGCTGTTATGCTTCTTGACTTTATGCACGTGTAGTGTGACCGCCTTTGCCGCAGAGCCGGAAGCCGAGGAAACAAACACCGTAATCTCCGTTACCGTTCCCGACAACCATAAAATCACCGTTACGGCAGATTCAGCCCGGGTGTTTTATGAGGGTGTCAGCGGTGAGGAATTTACGGTAGAACGTTTAAGCGAGCCGCGACTTCTCATTCGCGCCGAAAGCGGCAAGGTTATCAAGTCGGTTATGATAAACGGCGAAGATGTTACCGAGGAGCTTCACGGCGGCTATCTTGACCTTGAAGCTGTTTATGAGGATAAGGTGCTTACTGTCACCACCGAGGATGAACCGGTCGCGCGTGATGACACCTACACCGTAAAGGGCAAAGTTACGCTGAACGGTCAGCCTCTCGACGAAGTGGATTTGGAACTGCGTTCCACCCTAAAGACCACCAAGACCGATAAAAACGGCAACTTCGTCTTTACCGATGTGGAGCCGGGCAAACACTCGTTGACGGCGCTCCGTGACGGCAAGGTCATTGGCTATCTGTCCTTTGAACTGAAAAAGGACAACAAAGCCGATGTGGTATTGTTGGAAGATGGCACCTACACCGTGTCCATTGACCAAAACGGCGCAGGCGTGGAGCTGCATCTCACACTGAACGAGGAAGCGGGCACCCTTGCCCCGACCGAGATCGGCACCATTGAAAAAGCAGATCCAAACTCACCCCAAACGGGAGATAACACAAACCTCTCTTGGTGGTGGCTCTTAGCTGTACTCAGCGCCACCTGCATAGTAGCTTTAGAAACCTTAAGCAGAAAGAAAACAGCTTAATAACGAATACAGCCCCTGCTACCTATTTAGCAGGGGCTGATGTTTAAATATGATGATCTATAATTATAAGCAACAGTCAGTTGCTTGTTATTCGGCCTTCATACTGATATAATATAGTCACAGTAAATAAAGGCGGTAAAAAACATGGAAACAAAAGATATTATCCTTGAACTTAGAATAAAAAACAGATTATCTCAGGATGAACTTGCTGAAAAAGTATTCGTGACTCGACAGGCGGTAAGTCGCTGGGAGAACGGTGAAACAATCCCAAACATCGAAACACTTAAGCTCCTGTCAAAACTTTTTGATGTTTCTATCAATACACTTCTTGGCTCACCGAGAGAACTTGTATGCGAGTGTTGCGGAATGCCTATTGATGACAGTAATATTAGCCACGAAAAAGACGGTGCATTAAACGAAGAATACTGCAAATGGTGCTATGCAGACGGCGAATACACGCTTGATTTTTTTGAAAAATATAAGGAGCTTGGTGGAAAAGAAAAGTTTGAGGAATTTAAGCAACAGCTTATCCACGAATTTAACACCTTGCTCCATATTGAGGGTTTGCCAAAGGTTGAAAATCTGAACGTTCTGTCAGGCAGTTTTATCAATCTGGAATACCGCCTACCTAATGGACAAACGGTAAAATTCCTTGATGATAATGCCACCTATCTTGGCAGTCAACTGGAGTGTGAGTTTGGCGGTGATAGATGTTTTGGCATTGCTGCTAATATGGATTTTTTACTCGTCTGCACATACGAGGAAAATGGCGAAAACCCCGAACTTGTAATATATAAAAAGAGATAAAAATGACCGCTGAGGAATCTTGCGAAACCTCAGCGGTTTTTACGTTTATCGGACGACCGAAGAATGACTATAGATATAGAACTCCTCTTGGCTCGGCATCCACTTCTTTTCCTTTGGTAGAAAAGTAGTGTCGAATGCTTCGACAGAGGCGGTGTCCTCACAGCAATCGGCGGCGGTACTTGGAATATACATCCACTTTTTGCCGTCAAGTGTGTTTGGCACAAGCTCACAAACAAGAAGTGCCGTTGGGAAGTTGCCGTCCACTACAAAACTTACATTCTTCTTTTTACAGCTCACGAAACCACGGCTGACGTAGTTACCCGGATTGCCAAAGTTGATGTTGACATCATAGCCCATCTTGCGAGCAACCTCAAAGGAATGCTCGATCAGCATTTTGCCGAACTTCTGTCTTTGGTATTCGGGTGCAACGCAAAGCGGCCCAAAGGAGATGATCTCCTTGCGTTTACCATTCTCATCTTCAAGCCAAGCCTTCGTGTACATAATGTTGCCGACAATCTTGCCGTCCAGCTCCAACACAAACGCAAGCTCAGGTATGAAGTCAGGGTGCTTTCGCATCTGATGCACGTAATAATGTTCGTCTGCACCGGGCTTATAGACGTTCCAAAATGCCTCACGGGTAAGTTCTTCTACTGTTCTGTAGTCTTTTTCTGTTTTTACATGCATTGGCACAGGTTGGTTGCTTGAAAAGGTTATATCCGGTGTTCATTGGTTTACGGACATTGTGGGTGGAGCACTGCTCAGCGCAGGACTTGTAATGATGTATGATTCTGTGCTTTACGATACAATTTACAACTAACCGAAACACGGCGGCAGGGAGATTAACACCTCTCTGCCGTCATTTTTGTTTAAATAACTTATAGAAATAAAAGGCCGCTGAGGAATCTTGCGAAACCTCAGCGGCTTTTACGTTTATCTTACGACCGAAGAATGACTATAGATATAGAACTCCTCTTGGCTCGGCATCCACTTCTTTTCCTTTGGTAGAAAAGTAGTGTCGAATGCTTCGACTGCAACAGTGTCCTCACAGCAATCGGCGGCGGTACTTGGAATATACATCCACTTTTTGCCGTCAAGTGTGTTTGGCACAAGCTCACAAACAAGAAGTGCCGTTGGGAAGTTGCCGTC
>JAFVIF010000039.1 GCA_017474125.1 Clostridia bacterium | reverse complement strand
GGCAACCGCAACAGCATAATTTGCATTTGTAAAGCTAGCGAGCTCTTTTTCAAATTCCGCTATTGCCGGTCCCTGGGTTAAGTAATCACCTTTTAATATATTGCAAACAGCCTCTATATCCTCTTGGGTAACAGCATGCTTTCCATAGAATATTCTTTCGCTTCTAATGGGATTGCCGCCGTATAAAGCTAATTTCTCTTCCATTTTTATAACCGTCCGTCAAGTCGTTCCTGAATTTCCGCGCTCCGTTTATTGAAATATTCACGAATCTGGTCATTTTCCACTGCAGAAATATCGGAACCGAAAAGATCCTTGTGGATTTCGTTTCCCTTGTCAAATATTTCATGCCACAGATTTTCCACCTTTAGTTCCTTAATCCGCTCCAAATAGATTCGGTAATCAGATTCCGGAACAGTTTTTTTCACTTCTTCCACATATCCCGGTGTGAAGATACGCGTTGCCAACATAGCCGTGTCAAAAACAATTTTTATTGCCAGCATTTGTTTTTCGGCAGGTAATAGGGGAAGTCCCATAATCGTGCGAATCCAAACACCCATCTGATTGATTCGTCCCGCCGGCTCATAATAGTAGATGCCATCTTTCCGCGCATTGTTGGTAATATCTGTCATGGTAAAACGACTCTGCTGAAACAGCAATTTTGACGACGATACAACCGGGCCACAGCAGCAAAGCAAAGGATATTCTTCTTGAATATAACCCTGACGTTTATGAGCTTCTTGATTTAAAAATGGGTAAATGCCGTATGGCTGTAGCCGCTAAAAAGGATTTTCGTGATAATACCGACCGCACCTTGCGCGTTGCTACCAAGTTTTCGAATATTGCTGCAAAGTATTATGCCGAAAAATGCAGAGATATCGATATTATTCATTTGAACGGCTCTATAGAAATCGCCCCTATTTTAGGTCTTTCCGACGTTATAGTCGATATAGTTGAAACGGGTAAAACCTTAATCGAAAACGACCTTGTACCCTTTGAAACCATACTTCCCATAAGTGCAAGACTAATAGCAAATAAGTCAAGCTATCAGTTTAAAAAAGAAACTATTGAGGCTGTGAGAAACGGCCTTTCTAAGCAAGTGAGTGAAAAAGAATGATTAAAATTTTAAAGTACGGACAAGTCAGTAACAGCGAAATTTTTGCCAGAGGAACTGCCGCAACCGACGTGTCGGACATTGTTAGTGAAATTATAGCCGACGTTAAGGCAAACGGTGATTCCGCTCTTTTCCGTTATTGCGAAAGGTTTGATAAGGCTAAGCTTAGTACTCTTGAGGTAAGTGAAGCCGAAAAGCAGGAAGCAATGGAAAAGGTGGAGCCGCGTTTTGTCGAAATATTAAAAACTGCTGCTGAAAACATTCGTAATTTTCACGAAAAGCAGGTTCGCAACAGCTTTATTATTAACGACAAGCCGGGCATTGTTGTCGGTCAAAAAATTATTCCCGTGGATAAAGCGGGCTTATACGTACCCGGCGGTACTGCCGCTTATCCGTCTACCGTTTTAATGGACAGTATTCCTGCTAAAATTGCGGGAGTTAAGGAGGTATGCATTGTTACTCCTCCTTCTGCCGACGGAAAGGTTAATCCCGTGATTCTTGCCGCCGCCGTTATAGCAGGCGTGGACCGTGTGTTTAAGGTTGGCGGAGCGCAGGCTATTGCCGCTCTCGCTTTCGGTACCGAAACGATACCCAAGGTTGATAAAATAGTAGGTCCCGGTAATGCCTTTGTTGCTGAAGCGAAAAAGCAGGTTTACGGTACGGTTTCTATTGATATGATTGCAGGTCCGAGTGAAATACTTGTTGTTGCTGATGATACCTGTTCTCCTTCGCATATTGCGGCTGATTTGCTTTCTCAAGCAGAGCACGATAAAATGGCGAGTGCCGTTCTTGTTACCGACAGTGCCGATTTTGCTCTTAAGGTGTCAAATGAGCTTGAAAAACAAATTCCTCTTTTGCCGAGAAGCGAAATCGCAAGAATCTCTATTGACAATAACGGAAAAATTATTGTTGCCGACGACTTAAAGGTTGCAATTGAAATTGCTAACGAAATAGCTCCCGAGCATCTTGAGCTTTGCGTAGATAATCCTTTTGATTATCTTGATTCTATTCGTCACGCAGGCAGCATATTTATGGGCAAATACTGTCCCGAAGCATTGGGTGATTATTTTGCGGGCCCCAATCATACCTTGCCTACAAGCGGAACGGCTAAGTTTTCCAGCCCTCTTTCGGTAGATGATTTTATTAAAAAGACACAGTATACTTATTATACCAAGGAAGCGTTAAGTAAGGTGGCCGAGGACGTTGCGTTCTTTGCTGAAAAGGAAGGTCTTTCTGCCCACGCTAAAAGCGCTACCATCCGTACGGAGAGAAAACAATGAGTAAATTTCTTAAAGAATGTTATTCAACCCTTGATGCTTACGTTCCCGGCGAACAGCCGAAGGACGGAGAATACATAAAGCTTAATACCAATGAATCTCCCTTTCCTCCGTCAAGCGGTGTAATTAATGCGGTGAACAGCCAAGAGGTTAAAAAGCTTCGCTTATATTCTGACCCGACGGGTGCGGCTTTAAAGCAGAAAATTGCCGCACTTTACGGTGTGAAAGAAAATAACGTTTATCTTGCAAACGGCAGTGATGATATTCTCAATTTTTCCTTTATGGCCTTTTCGGGTGATAAGGGAAGTGCTGTATACCCGCAAATCAGCTACGGATTTTATAAGGTTTTTGCCGCTTTGTACGGTATTTCGGCTGAGGAAATCCCCTTAAAGGATGATTTTTCCATTGATTACAGAGATTATCTAAATAAAAATAAATTTATCGTAATCGCTAATCCCAATGCGCCTACAGGTCTTTGCTTACCTTTAAGTGAAATTGAGGAAATTATTAAGTCTAACTCGGAAAACGTTGTAGTTATTGACGAGGCGTACGTCGATTTTGGCGGTGAGAGTGCAATACCGCTGACAAAGAAGTACGATAACCTCCTTGTATGTCAAACCTTTTCAAAATCAAGAAGTATGGCAGGAGCAAGACTTGGCTTTGCAATAGGAAATGAAGCACTTATTGCCGATTTAGAGCTTATTAAGTATTCGACAAATCCGTATAATATTAATCGGTTAACGCTTATTGCAGGAGCGGCCGCCATTGATGATGACGAATATTACCGCAATAACTGTAAGGAAATTATTAAAAACCGTGAGTATACGGTTAATGCTCTCAAAAAACTCGGTTTTAGGGTGATAGATTCAAGGGCTAACTTTATTTTTGCCGAGTCTGACCGTATTGACGGTGAAACCCTTTACAAAAGGCTGAAGGAAGAGCGCATACTCGTACGTCATTTCAGCACAGAAAAAATTGTAAACTTTAACCGTATTACCATTGGTACTATGGAGCAAATGCAACAGTTTATTAAAACGGTTGAAAAAATATTGGAGGAAGTAAAATGAGAACGGGTAAAATAAAAAGAATTACTGCCGAAACTCAAATTGAATTAAGCTTAAATCTTGACGGTAACGGCAAGGCGGACCTTGATATTCCTTGTGGCTTTCTTTCTCATATGTTAACTCTTTTTGCTCGTCACGCCGGCTTTGATCTTACAGTAAAGGCACAGGGCGATACCTTTGTTGATGATCATCACTTAACTGAGGATATTGGTATTTGCTTGGGTCTTGCTTTTAAAGAGGCAATTGGAAATATGAAGGGGTTAAACCGATATGGCTCAATGCTGCTTCCTATGGATGAAGCGCTTATTGAAACGGCTGTTGATATTTCGGGAAGACCGTATCTTTCCTATAAGCTGAGTATACCCACCGAAAAGGTTGGAAGCTTTGATTGTGAGCTGGTTGAGGAATTCTTTATAAGCTTTGTGCGTAATTCCGGAATAACTCTTCACGTAATAAGCCGTGACGGCAAAAATTCCCATCATATTATCGAAGGCGCTTTTAAGTCGGTTGCCAGAGCTTTAAGAATTGCAACCGAGATTGATAAGCGTTTTGAAAATGAAATCCCTTCAACTAAAGGAGTTCTCTAATGATTGCGATTATCGATTACGGAGTAGGTAATCTTTTTTCCCTTTGTTCATCTTTTCGCTCAATAGGTGCCGATATTACGGTTACGGGTGATATTGATGAAATTCGTAGAGCGGATAAGCTTGTATTACCCGGTGTGGGCGCTTTTCGTGATGCCGCCGCCAAGCTTAAAGAAAA
This sequence comes from Clostridia bacterium, assembly GCA_017474125.1. Taxonomy (GTDB): domain Bacteria; phylum Bacillota; class Clostridia; order Oscillospirales; family Acutalibacteraceae; genus SIG607. The sequence continues at coordinate 9,340 of JAFVIF010000039.1, read as the reverse complement.
GGGCCTCGATAAGGTTATAGTGGAAGAGGCTGCTCACGGTAAGCCCTTGCTCGGTATATGTCTCGGTATGCAAATGCTTTTTGAAAAAAGCTTTGAATACGGCGAATATAACGGCCTTGGATTGTTAAAGGGTCAGGTTATAGGTATGGATGGAACGATTCCCCAAAGCCTTAAGATTCCCCATATAGGATGGAATGCCCTGCATTTTACCAAAAGCAATCCCTTATTTAAATATATAAATGAGGGCGATTGTGTTTATTTTGTTCATTCCTTTTATGCTTACGGCTGTGAAGCTTCTTTGATCGCTACTGCCGAATACGGTAAAGAAATTACTGCGGCTGTGGCAAAGGACAACATTTTCGGCTGTCAGTTTCACCCCGAAAAGAGTGGGGAAGTAGGGCTGAAAATTTTAAAGGCCTTTTGTGAATTTGGAGATTAAGCTATGATAATTTTTCCTGCTATTGATTTATACGGCGGTAAAGCCGTTCGCCTTTATAAGGGCGATTATAACAATATGACGGTATACAGTGAGCATCCCGAGGAGGTTGCCGTAGAGTTTTTTAAGTGCGGTGCCGACCATATTCACCTTGTTGACCTTGAAGGAGCAAGAGACGGTACTACCCCAAATATTGAGACCGTAAAAAAAATCCGCAGTGTGACCGATGCATTTATTGAAATCGGCGGCGGTATTAGAAGTATAGAAACGGTTGACACTTATATAAGCGCAGGTGTAAACCGCGTTATTTTGGGAACGGCCGCAGTGAAAGACAGAACCTTTCTTTTAGATGCTGTTAAAAAATACGGTGATAAAATAGCTGTTGGTGTAGATATTAAGGATGGCTTTGTAGCTATAAAGTGCTGGACCGAGAAAAGTGAGTTTGACGGTATTGAATTTTGCAAGGAAATGGAAAGCATTGGAATTAAAACCATTATTTGTACCGACATTTCTCGTGACGGCGCTATGCGCGGTACTAATCTTGAGCTGTATAAAAATCTTAAAAACCACGTTAAGGTTAATATTATTGCTTCGGGCGGAGTAACCGATATGAGCGATATTATTGCGCTTCATAAAATCGGAGTGTACGGAGCAATAATCGGTAAGGCTTATTATATCGGCGCCGTAGATTTAAAAGAGGCGGTGGAAATGAGCAAATGATTACCAAAAGAATTATACCCTGCCTTGACGTAAAAAACGGCCGAGTGGTTAAGGGTGTTAACTTTAAAGGGCTTAACGACGTGTCTTCGCCAATAGAGCTTGCCCGTTATTACAGTGAAAACGGCGCTGATGAGCTTGTATTTTACGATATAACAGCTTCTTTTGAAGGACGACAGCTATTTACCGATATATTAAAAGAGGTCGCAAGTCAAATTTTTATACCGCTGACCGTTGGTGGAGGAATTAATACGCTCGATGATTTTGACCGTGTACTTAAATGCGGTGCCGATAAGGTAAGTGTTAATTCGGGTGCAATCAGAAACCCTGAGCTAATTAGTGAAGCGGCTAAAAGGTACGGAGATCAATGCGTTGTGCTGTCGGTTGATATTAAGCGTGTTGACGGTTCTTTTCACGTTTTCGCAAAGGGTGGCAGAGAAGATACGGGTATTGAAGCCATAGAATGGATCAAAAAGGGTGTTAACGATGGAGCAGGGGAAATAGTTGTTAACTCTATTGACACCGACGGTGTTAAGGGCGGTTTTGATATTGAAATGCTTACCGCCGTTTGTAACGCGGTAAACGTTCCCGTAATTGCTTCGGGCGGCGCGGGGAACATACAGCATTTTGTTGATTTGTTTAAAACACTGCCTAAAGTAGATGCAGGTCTTGCGGCTTCTATTTTCCATTTCGGAGAGGTTAAAATAAACGACCTTAAGCAAACGCTTAAGGATAACGGTGTAATTGTGAGGTTATAGTATGTTGAATATTGATGAACTGAAATTTGATGAAAAGGGTCTTATACCTGCTATTGTTGTTGATGCCGATTCGGGCAAGGTTCTGACCCTTGCATATATGAACAGGGAAAGCCTTAAAATTTCAATGGAAAAAGGATTAACCTGTTTTTACAGCAGAAGCCGTCAGGAATTATGGCTTAAGGGTGAAACCAGCGGTAACTACCAGCATATAGTTTCAATTACTGCCGATTGTGATAATGACGCGCTAACCATCCTTGTTAAAAAAGACGGTCCTGCTTGTCATACGGGTAACGACTCCTGCTTCTTTAAAGACGTTTGGCAAAGCGATTCGCTCAGCGCTTTTTCTACCGAAGGGCTGTACAGTCTTTTACAGGGTAGAAAAAAGGATAAGCCTGAAGGCTCTTATACTACCTATCTGTTTGAAAAGGGTATTGATAAAATACTCAAAAAAATAGGTGAGGAATGTACCGAGGTTATTATTGCGGCTAAGGCTGACGATAAGGCTGAAACCGTTTACGAGGTTGCCGATCTTATGTATCACGTAATGGTTATGATGGTTGAAATGGGAATTAGCGTGGACGATATCAAAAAGGAGCTTGCTTCACGCCACGTAATAGATAAAAAGGTTAAGCAGGAAAAAATGACCGGTAATTAAAAAACAGTCATAGAGGAACTTTCCTTACGTAGGATGCCTCTATGACTGTCTTTTTTATATTGTAAACAGGTAATTTTCGATTTTTTCACAATTTTGGTCGCTATACTCAATTTCTGCCGAAAATTCGCGCGCCGTATTTTTTACGTCATTGCCTAACGCCAAAATTGCGCAGGTGCAAAACAGACAAAACTCAATCGAGAATTTATGATAGTATCGGTATATAAAGTAATGGGTTAACCGTTTTGCTATAAGCATTTTATTATCGTTAATTGTGCATAAAGGAGTGTTGTCGTTTTTTAGCACTTCAATACGCTTTTCCCATTCCTCGTTTAGCCTTTCAAGAGAGAAAAGCAATTCGTATGCCTTTGCTTTAGTAATATTTGGAAGGTAAAAATCAAAAGCATCAAAGTTAAAGGACAGGAATAAAGCTCTTTCTTTTAGCATTATTTCTTCCTCAATATTATCTTTGATTATTTCTTCCGTTTCACTTATTAACGTTAATGAAAAGTCGTTTTCGATAATTAATTCGGCGGCGGCTTCGCAGGCAAGACCGATACCTACTTCTGTACGGCTGTCAAAATATGAAAAAAACCGCGGATGGTCGGAGCAAATTTGGCATAGCGCGCTATTACCGTACTCTTTAATAATTTTACATAAATTATCTTCGTCTAAAAAAGGACAGCGTCCGTTATCCTTAAGTACAAAGTGCGGAGTGTCCGAAAAGCTGATTTTTTCGGCAATATCAGGCTTGCTTTTGTATAAGGAAAGGGTGTTTTCGTCAATATCAATTTCCCAGCCTACACAGCAGTTGTTTTTACATTTATCTGCTATGCATTTGAATTTTTTATAATAAGACGGAGCGTAAAATTTCATAATTCATTTTCCTTGTAAATTTTATAATATTATGTTATCATACTTTAAAGATAAATCAAGGAGTATTTTTAAGATGCCTTTTTTACCTATTACAAAAGCTGAAATGAAGGAATACGGCTGGGAATATGCCGATTTTGTTATAGTTACGGGTGACGCTTACGTTGATCACCCCTCTTTTGGTACTGCCATTATTTCACGTGTTTTGGAAAACGCAGGCTATAAGGTGTGTATACTGTCTCAGCCCCAAAACGATAACGACTATGCGCGTTTTGGTGCTCCGCGCTACGGCTTTTTTGTAAACGGCGGTAATATTGATTCTATGGTTGCTCATTATACTGCCGCTAAAAAGAAAAGAAGCGACGACGCATATACTCCCGGCGGAAAGGCGGGGGCACGACCCGACCGTGCCGTAATTTCTTACTGCAAGGCTATTCGCCGTGTTTACCCTGATGCTTTTATCGGAATCGGAGGTATTGAAGCGTCCCTTCGCCGATTTGCACATTACGATTATTGGGATGATAAGGTGCGACCTTCTATTCTTATTGATTCCAATGCTGATATACTTATGTACGGTATGGGAGAAAAGCATATTGTTGAAATTGCCGATAGGCTTAAAAGGGGTAAGGATAAATCAACCTTAACCGATATTCTCGGCACCTGCTATGCTGTTAAAACCTCCGATTATAAGCCGATTCCCGTTAAGGAATGTCCGAGCTTTAAGGAAGTAAGCGAGCTGAGCGAAAACGGTAAAAGAAAATATGCCGTTGCAACACGTATTCAGCAAACCGAACAGGATGCAGTGAGGGGTAAAACCGTTATTCAGCGCCACGGTGATAAAATTTTGGTTCAAAATCCTCCTATGCCTCCCCTTACAACAGCCGAAATGGACAAGGTTTACGCAATGCCTTTTATGAGGGATTATCATCCGTCCTATAAGGCCTTGGGCGGTGTTCCGGGTATTGAAGAGGTTAAATTTTCTCTTATTCATAACCGTGGTTGCTTTGGTGCCTGTAATTTTTGCTCCCTTGCTTTTCATCAAGGCAGGACTGTTTCGGTCAGAAGTCACGAGTCGGTTATTGAGGAAGCAAAGCTAATATCCGAAATGCCTGACTTTAAGGGGTATATTCACGACGTTGGCGGTCCTACTGCAAACTTCCGTGCACCGTCTTGTACGGGTCAGCTTAAAAACGGTGTTTGTGCTGATAAAAAATGTCTTGCACCGGAAATGTGCAAGGCCATAAAGCCCGATCACAGTGATTATCTTGCTTTGTTGCGAAAAATAAGGGCATTGCCGAAAATCAAAAAGGTTTTTGTTCGTTCGGGAATTCGATTCGATTATCTTATTGCAGATAATGACGATACCTTCTTTAAAGAGCTTATTACTCACCACGTAAGCGGTCAGCTTAAGGTTGCTCCCGAGCATTGCTCCAATGCCGTTTTAAAGCGTATGGGAAAGCCTAAAATAGAAGTGTATAACAGGTTTAAAAAGCGTTTTTATCAGCTTACCGAAAGCGTTGGTAAAAAACAGTTTTTGGTACCTTATCTTATGTCGTCGCACCCGGGCAGCACTATTCAGGATGCAATTGAGCTTTCTGTATTCTTGAAAAGGGAAGGTCTGCATCCTGAGCAGGTTCAGGATTTTTATCCCACACCGGGTACGGTATCTACCTGTATGTTTTATACGGGACTTGATCCTATGACTATGGAAAGCGTTTATGTTCCCAAAACTCCTGAACAAAAAGCCGAACAAAGAGCGCTTTTACAGTATTTTAAGCCGGAAAATCGTGAAATTGTAAGAAAAGCCTTGAAAAAAGCGGGCAGAAGTGATTTAATAGGTAACGGTCCAAATTGTTTGGTGCCTGCCGATAAAAAGGTACAACCGTCTAAGACGACGAAACGTGTCACGAGAAGGGTGAAGAGGAAATAAAATGAAAAAGTCCTATATATATGCGGGTATTTCCATTTTTGTATGGTCTACCATTGCATCCATTGCAAAGCTGTTGTTAGGTGAGCTTTCAAATTTTCAGGTGCTGTTTATAAGCTGTTTTTTTGCTTTCCTTTTTTTGCTTATCGTAAATATAATTACGGGCGATATCAAAAAACTGAAAGAGTATAAATTTAAGGATTATATTATTACAACACTTGTGGGCTTACCGGGCACCTTCTTTTATCAGTTGTTTTATTATTCGGGCACAGAACGAATGGCGGCGAGTCAGGCCTTTATCGTTAACTATTTATGGCCGATTATGGGCGTAATATTTGCTTGTATAGTTTTAAAAGAAAAAATGACGCCTCGCAAGGCTGTAGCAATTCTGCTTTCGTTTTTGGGAGTTGTAATCGTTACGGGAAAGGGCTTAATGCATTTTAACCGTGACATAGTTATCGGAGCCGCTTTTTGTATATTGGGTGCTGTATCCTATGGTCTTTTTACGGCTCTCACTCAGCTTGTTAACTATGATAAAAAGATTTCTTCAATGATTTATTATTTTAACACCTTCGTACTTACCGGTGTGTATATTCTTATTTCGGGGAATACCTTTACTTTAGGCGGCTTGCAAATTTTAGGACTTGCATATAACGGAATTTTCTGTCTTGCGGTCGGCACAACCTGTTGGGCAATGGCGTTGAACAATGTTGGAAAAACTGCAAAAATAGCAAATTTGGCCTACATAACTCCCTTTATGTCACTTGTATGGACAGCGATAATTTTAAAAGAGAAAATTAATGCCCTGTCTATTGTCGGCCTGTGCGTAATTGTTCTCGGAATTTTAATTCAGCTTAAAGATAAAAAGCAGACCTGACGGTCTGCTTTTTTAATGCTCAAAAATATTATTCCCTTTACTGTCAATGGCAACAGTTAAAGGAAAATTGTTGAAGTGAAGCTCTTTTACCGATTCACAGCCTAAATCATCATAAGCGATAACCTTGCAGGAATCAATGCATTTTGCGGCCAAAGCTCCCGCACCGCCAACAGCGCAAAGGTAAACGGCGCCGTTACGTACAATTGCATCAACTACGTTTTTGCTTCTTTCGCCTTTTCCTATCATACAAATTTGCCCCATATCAAGTAACGAAGGGGAGTAGCTGTCCATTCTGCCCGAGGTGGTGGGACCGCAGCTGCCTATTTGAAGGCCGTCGGGAGTAGGGGTAGGCCCTGCATAATAAACAACAGAATCATATATTTCGTAAGGAAGCTTCTCACCGTTGGCAATAGCTTCAAAAATACGCTTATGGGCGGCATCACGCGACGTATAAACGATTCCGCTTAAATACACCTTATCGCCAACCGAAAGCTCTTTTACTTTTTTTCGCAAATCAGTGGTATTAACGTAATGAATTTTCATATTTTTTTATTAACGATATCGCTGAATTCACGAATGGCTTCTTCGGTGTCTTTTTCGTTTTTATCTATTTCGCTCTTTATGGCTTCAAGAGATGCACACAGCTCCTTTAAGCCCTCGCAATAGCTTTCGGCGGCAGATGAAATTTGTTCGCCGGCGGTAAGCATGGACTCGTTTGTTTTTTGGAGTGTGCTGAGCTGTTCCTTGTTTTCCTCAGCAATAAGGCGACGGCTTTCCTCAGCTTTTTCAACCAAAAGCTGTGAAGTGGTTTTGGCCGATAAATACATACGGGCAACATTTTCGCTCATAACACGAATTTGTTCCTTTTTGCTTTCGTATTCGGCATTTTTTGCAACAAGCTCTAAGTTTTGTTCTTCAAGAGTCTTTACTTTGCTTTCAAGCTCGCTGATTTTGGCGTTTAATTCGTCTGTCTTTAGCTTTGCGGCCTTGTCCGAGGCGGCAATAAAGGCCAGAACGTCTGTAGTATTAAAGCCGAACAGGCTTTTTCTGAATCCTTTTGACATAATTTATGCCCCCAATCAAAGTTATTATACCAATATTCTGTCGAATTTACAAGTATATTTATTTTTATTAACTATTGCTTGCAAATTTATGCAATATAATGTAAAATGTACTATGTATAATTATGATTAATTAGGTAGGTGCCTTATGAACAGAAGAGAAGAGAGAGAGCAGGCCTTTATACTCGTATTTGAAAAAATGTTCCGCGAAGAAACTATGGAAGAAATTTTTGAATGCGCTGTTGAAGCAAGGGATTACATTGAAAGCCCTTACGTACGTGAGGTTAGCGTAGGTGTGTACGAGCATTTAAACGAGCTCGATGCACTCGTTGCCGATAATTCAAAGGGTTGGGCAATCAGCCGTATTTCTAAGGTTAGTCTTGCCGTGATGCGTATTGCTATATTTGAAATGCTCTATTTAGCCGATATTCCTGTTTCGGTTTCTATTAACGAGGCTGTTGAGCTTATTAAAAAATATGCAACCGAAAAGGACAGCTCTTTCGCTAACGGAATTTTAGGCACAGTTGCAAAGGAAATTGATAAAAAGTGATGGAGTATAATAAAGCGCCCATTACGGTGCGTCAGTTAAATTTATACGTCAAGTCACTTCTTGAAAACGACCCGAAGCTAAATTACTGCCTTGTGAGCGGAGAGGTTACAAACTTTAAAAGCCATTATTCAAGCGGACACCTATATTTTTCCTTAAGCGACGGTGTAGCAGCTATAAAATGCGTTATGTTTAAGGGCTACGCTTCACGCTGTGCCGTCACGCTTAAAGACGGAATGAAAATAGTTGCAGGCGGCAGGGTTTCCATTTATGAGAAGGATGGTGGGTATCAGCTATACGTCGAAACGGTTGACGAGGACGGCGTTGGCGATAAGCTGCTTAAATTAAAGCTTTTAAAGGAAAAGCTTGCGGCCGAGGGTATGTTTGATGCCGACAGTAAACGTCCGATTCCTGCTATGCCAAAGCGTATTGCTGTAATTACTTCGGGAAGCGGTGCCGCGCTACAGGATATTTTAAACGTATTGTCTCGCCGTTATCCGCTGTGTGAGGTTGTTTTGTGCAACGCTTCCGTTCAAGGTGAGCTTGCCGCAAAGGAGCTTATTAATGCTCTTGACAGAGTTTATAATCTTTCTGAAAAAATTGATACCATAATTATCGGCAGAGGCGGTGGCTCAAAGGAAGACCTTGATGCATTTAATGATGAAGAACTTGCGAGAAAAATTTATGCATCTCCGATACCCGTTATTTCTGCGGTTGGCCACGAAATAGACGTTTCGGTTTGCGATATGGTTGCCGACCTTCGCGCGCCTACTCCTTCAGCCGCGGCCGAGCTCGCAGTGCCCAACGTTGAAGATTTGATTTTTACTATTGACGAGCAAAAGAATAAGTGCGGCTTTATTTTAAAGCGTTTGACCGAATTTGCCGAAATGCGTTTAAAAGCCGTTGCTTCACAACCGATTATGCGTATGCCAAACCGTTTTATTGACGAAAGAATTATTGAGGTTGATAAATTTAACGAAAAAATCGCCTCTGCTGTTTGCCAAAGGTGGGAAAAAGCCTCTCTAAGCTTTTCTGCAGCTGCAACGAAAATCGAAGCTTTAAGTCCTATGAAAACTATGGCACGCGGCTATGCCTTCGCAGAAGCGTCGGGCAAACCTTTAATAAGCGTTAATGCGGTTGAGAACGGTGACACCGTTAAACTTAGGTTAATAGACGGCAATATCAGTTGCACGGTTACCCATAAGGAGAACTAAAATGACATTTGAAGAATCTTTAACCGCCCTTGAGGCGATAGCTAAAAAACTTGAAAGCGGCGAATGCTCACTTGAAGAATCGATTAAGCTTTATGCTCGATGCCGGTAGGCTGCCCCAGACCAAAGGCGGCGGCATACTTCTGCAGCCGGTCAATGGTGAGCTGACGCCCCACATCATAGAAGAAGATGTTGCAGGAGTTTTTAATGGCATCGGTGACGGTCTGATTGCCGTGCGTGCCTCCCTGCTGCCGGAAAATCCAGCACTGGCTATGATCCTG
>JAFVIF010000038.1 GCA_017474125.1 Clostridia bacterium | reverse complement strand
CAACTCTTTAAAATTCTGCGACCTAAAACGGACAGAATTTCGAGTGATTTTTGGTGCGGAAGAATCCGTCAGGCTAACGCCTACGGGTGATGACAAACCGAAAAGTGCCGAAAGAATGCCGTTTTAGGCAGGTTCGGATTACTCGTGTTTGCTTATTCTTACAAAACTGCTTGCACCTAAAAAAGATAAATTTTTAGTGGAATAAAAGGCGAAAAACCGTGGTAATGCTGACGCATACCACGGCTTTTTAACACATTAGAACGCAAAAATTTGCTTTTTTAGGCTTTTTATCCCTAAGAACAACTCCCGTTAGTCGGTTATTTTAAGATACTTAAATTAGTCGTCAATTGTTTTATCAAGCGCATTGTTGTAAATGGCAACAACTTTATCATTGGGCGCTTTGGTGCAAAGGGTAACGATTACAGAAACAATTGCGCCGAAAACGAATCCGGGGATAATTTCGTAAACACCGGTGTTATAAACAACTGCTTCGGTTACCGTGCTTGTGAAAAGAACGAGCCATGCAATATCAACAACTGCGCCTGCTATAATACCGGCTACCGCGCCTGCGTAATTAAAGCGTTTCCAGAAAAGGGAAAGAATAACTACAGGTCCAAAAGCGGCGCCAAAGAGACCCCAAGCGTTTTCTACCATTGCCATAATGTTGGAAGCCCAAGCGTTTGTGCTGTTCAGTCCGGAAAGAGAAATAAGAAGAGCAACTATGGAAACAATAAGAACTACTATTCTTCCAACCCAAAGGATTTCTTTGTCGGTTGCCTTGTCTTTTCTGATAATGGGCTTGTAAATATCGCTGGTGAAAGAGGACGAAGCAACAAGTAATTGAGAGTCGGCAGTGGACATAGACGCAGCTATTATGGCAGAAAGCAAAATACCTGCAATAAATCCGGGGAAAATATCGTCAACAATTCTGATAAACAAGTTCTGCTGAATTCCGTTGGGAATTAAAGTGGCGGCAAGGGAAGAACCGTCGCTGAATAAGAAGGTTCTTGCAAGGTAAGCGATAACTATTGCTGCGCCAAGGGTGAGAATAACCCAAACGATTGCAACTGAGGCAGACTTTTTAACCATTGAAGATTTCTTTATAGACATAAACCTTACAAGTATATGGGGCATACCGAAATAACCGAGACCCCAGCCGAGGCCGGAAGCAATGTCTTGCCATTTTGCGGTAAAGGGGTTGGAATTGAAAGCAGAAACTCCGTCGGCAAATGCGGTTTTGTAAGTAGCGTCAAAGTTTCCTAAAGATAACATAATGATCGGAACCGCAAGAAGGGCGACGAGCATAAGAATTCCTTGGAAAAAGTCGGTCCAGCAAACCGCTTTGTAGCCGCCCATAAAAGTGTAAACAAGAATAATTGCGGCGAAAGTTATCATTGCTAACTGTTTGTGGTTGTTAAACCAAGGGATAACCGAACAAAATACCGTTGTTCCTGCGTTGAAGGCGGAAGCAACGTATACAGTAAAAGCAATAAGGAAGATTATTGCGCAAATTACCTTTAACACAGGGCTTGATGAAGCGAAACGGTTAGTAAGATATTGGGGAAGGGTTATAGAATCGTTTGCGGCTTTGGAAAAACGGCGAAGCCTTTTAGCCATAATCACCCAGTTAAGGATAGTGCCTAAGGCCAGACCTATACCTATCCAGGTTTTGCCCATACCGAAAGCAAGTATACTTCCGGGGAAGCCCATTAAAAGCCAACCGCTCATATCGGAAGCCTGAGCGCTCATAGCGGTTACCCATGGGCCCATAGAACGACCGCCTAAGAAATAATCTTTTTCGCCGCTTTCTTTTCTGGATTTAATGAAAAATATAAATCCAATAGTAAGCATGGCAAGGAAATAGATTATAAATGCCAGTAGTTTTGAGATGTTCATAAAATCTCTCCTTTTTAAAAAAATAACAGGAACAGTATAACACATAATTTTAAATAATGCAATACAGAACTAAGTACAGACTAAAAACTGTACATATTTAATAGATAATGCAATTTGTCTTTTTGTTTAAAAGAAAAACCGTATAGACCGAAGTCTATACGGAAAAATGAACGAAAAATAAACTTATCCGTTTTCGATGTGCTTTAAGAAAAAGGGCATTAATTTGGCGGCGGAATCGCTTAAGGAATAGTCGCCGTTGCAAAGGCACCAATCGTAAATAACCGCCCTTTCGCAAAAGGCGTAATACTTAACAACATCGTTTACCGATTGCGCTTTTGTCACGTCACCTTTTTGCTGACCCGCTATTATAAGCCTTCTGAGTAAACGGTAATAAACCCTGTTATGGTCAAGCAACTGCTTTTCGGTACGGGTGGTAAGCTGTGTAGAATAGAGTCGTTTAATAAGCTCAAGGTCAACGGTGTTTTCTATCATTTCAAAAAGCTGTCGGTTCAGAAAAAGCAAGGCTTCAATAGTCGGAAGCGTGGGGTCAAGCTCAGATTCGAGCTCCTCGTACTTTTCATCAAATAAATAGGCGAGTGAGCCGAGCAAGGAATCCTTGCTTTCAAAGTAATGATAAAACGAGCCCTTCGACGTGCCCGACTGACGGATAATATCCTCAACGGTGGTGTCGTCGTAGCCCTGCTCGTAAAACAGCTTCCAAGCAGCGGAAACGATTTTACTTTTAGTATTCTTTGCGCTTTTCTTATTCATAGCCTTACCTCACTGTTCGTACTTTAAAAATAATAACATATTTTAAAATTTATTACAAGAGGGGAGCAAAGGTGCGTTTATGGTACATTGATAGGTGTATACTTAAACCATCAAAGGCAAGGAAAAACAAATTTAAAATTATTTTTAAAAAATAGTTGACAAACCGAAAGCCTTGATATATAATGAAATTACAGAAAAGAACAAATGTTCTTTTTAGGAGGAAACACTTATGAACGCTATAGTTATCAGTATTTTAGAGGTTATCGCAGTAGGCTTTACCGTATGGTGCCTTTTTAATGAAAAAAAGCTTATTGCCTTTGAAAAGCGTATTGCTCGCAGTATTAAGCGCCGCAGGTTTAAGGTTATAAAGGGCGGTCGCCGCGCTAACGAATACTACGCATAAGCAAAAAAATCCCCGAGCAGAAAGCTCGGGGAAAATTTTTATTTTACTTGTTTGCTTCAATAAACTTTACAACGTCGCCTACGGTTTTCATTTTTTCAATTTCCTCGTCGGGGATATCTACACCGAATTCATCCTCAAGCGCCATAAGAATTTCAACTACGTCAAGGCTGTCGGCGTTAAGGTCTTCGTTAAGGCGGGTTTCGGTAGTAATGGTTTCAGCGTCTATTTCGAGCTGTTCTGCAACTATTTCTTTAAGCTTTTCGAGAATCATTTAAAATGCTCCTTTATGTTTATGTGGTGGTAAACTATATGCTTACTAAGAAAATAATATGTGAAAAAGGGTTGTTTGTCAATAGTTTTTTGTAAAAGAGCGGGGTAATAACACAAAATATGGTTGCAAAAATCTCTGCTTTACATTATAATAATAAGCGATATTTATTTTGTTATGGTGATATTAATGGCTAAAGAAAAATTAGTAAAAGAAATTACCTCTATGGATGAGGACTTCGCAAAATGGTATACCGACGTTGTATCTAAGGCCGAGCTTATGGATTATTCCTCGGTTAAGGGCTGTATGATTATCCGCCCCTACGGCTGGGCCATTTGGGAAAACATTCAAAAAATAATGGACGGTATGTTTAAGGAAACGGGCCACGAGAACGTTTCTATGCCTATGTTCATTCCCGAAAGCCTTTTACAGATTGAAAAGGATCACGTTGAAGGCTTTGCTCCCGAGGCCGCTTGGATTACCCACGGCGGTAACGATAAGCTTGAGGAAAGAATGTGCGTTCGCCCTACTTCGGAAACGCTTTTCTGCGACCACTATAAAAACATTATTCATTCTTGGCGTGATTTGCCCAAGCTTTATAATCAGTGGTGCAGCGTTGTAAGATGGGAAAAAACCACCCGTCCCTTCCTTCGCTCCCGTGAATTCCATTGGCAGGAGGGTCACACCATCCACGCTACTGCTGAAGAGGCGCAGGCCGAAACTATTCAAATGCTTAATATTTATGCCGAGTTTGCCGAAAAGTATCTTGCTATCCCCGTAGTTAAGGGTGTTAAAACCGAAAAGGAGCGTTTTGCAGGCGCTGTTGATACCTATACTATCGAAGCAATGATGCACGACGGTAAGGCGCTTCAAAGCGGTACCTCTCACTTCTTTGGTGACGGCTTTGCCAAGGCCTTCGGTATTCAGTATACCGATAAGGAAAATAAGCTTGCTACTCCCTTCCAAACCTCTTGGGGTGTATCCACCCGTCTTATCGGCGCTATTATTATGACCCACGGTGACGATAACGGCCTTGTGCTTCCCCCTGCGGTTGCTCCTATTCAGCTTGTTATTGTTCCTATTGCTTCTCATAAGCCCGGTGTTAATGAAAAGGCTAACGAGGTTTATGAAAGAATGAAAAAGGTTTGCCGTGCTAAAATTGATTTGACCGACTATTCTCCCGGTTGGAAGTTTGCCGAATATGAAATGAAGGGTGTGCCCCTTCGTCTTGAGCTTGGCCCCCGTGATATTGAGAATAATCAGTGCGTTCTCGTTCGCAGAGATAATGGCGAAAAGATAGTCGTAAGTCTTGATGAGCTGGAAGCTAAGGTTCCCGAATTGTTAGATGCTGTTCGCGACGGACTTTATAATAAGGCTCTTGCTAACAGAAGCGAAAAGACGTATGTTGCCAAAACTATGGAGGAAATGATTGAAATCGCAGACGAAAGACCCGGCTTTATTAAGGCTATGTGGTGCGAGGACAGAGCTTGCGAGGAAGCCTTAAAGGAAAAAGCGGGCGTTTCTTCAAGATGTATGCCCTTTGAGCAGGAGCATTTAAGCGACACCTGTGTTTGCTGCGGCAAGCCTGCCAAGAAAATGGTTTACTGGGGCAAGGCATATTAAAACATAAATTGTTTTCGTATAACTTATATAAAATCGGCAGTTTCTAATTGTAGAAACTGCCGATTTTTTTTGTTTTCTGAAAATTCTTTGTCACAAAATAGGTTTTGCTTCGTTATATATATAGAAAACATTAAACGGAGAATTGCGATTGTCCGAAAAATTTGAAGAGGTGAATCCAATGGGTATTTAAAATAGTCAAAACGAGAGTTTAAAATAGGGGGATTTTTAATGAAAAACAAAACATATTTAAAAATAATAAGTATAATTTTGACGTTAACACTTATTTTTCAAAGTATACCTATTGCGGTTACAGCGCAGGAATCAACCGAAATAGCCGAAGTAACGGAATCAGACGACGTATACGTAATCGGTGAGGATATATCACCCAGAGAAGAATCGGTCAAGTATTTCCGTATGAGCGACGGTAGCTACTCGGCT
>JAFVIF010000037.1 GCA_017474125.1 Clostridia bacterium | reverse complement strand
TTACAAAACTGCTTGCACCTAAAAAAGATAAATTTTTAGTGGAATAAAAGGCGAAAAGCCGTGGTAATGCTGACGCATACCACGGCTTTTTAACACATTAGAACGCAAAAATTTGCTTTTTTAGGCATTTTATCCCTAAGAACAACTCCCGTTTGGTAGTTTGTTTCATTCTACCATAGGGGGTCTGTTTATTTTTCTATTGTCCGTTTTTACCGGACTTGTTCATAAAAGCTTCTGTCTTTTTATTTTGAATTGTAAATATTTTTAATATATTCATAAAACCTGACGGCATTAGTCCCCGCGCTTTTATTAAGATAAGCGTAGGTAACTCGACGCTCGTCGAAATCGATAATATCAAGATATTTCACGTTATCGCTAAGCTCACCCTGCCACGATATTTCAGGAACGAGGGCTATACCGAAATCAAGTTCAATATATTTTCTTATATAATACGGGTCGTCGCATTCTATAATAATGTTTGGGGTAAAGCCTGCCCTTTTACAATATTCCTTAGTCAGCCTGTTCATACTGCTGCCCTCGCACATAGATATAAAGCCTTGACCGTACAGCATATCAAGAGTAAGCCTTTTATCACATAGCGGATTGTTTTTACCTGCGGCAAAACGCATTTTTTCGCTTAACAACGGAAACCGCTTAAAGGCGGAATAACCGTCGGAATGGCTGTCGATAATAATGTGATATTTTTCGATATCAGTAGTGTTAAAGTCGTGCATAATATGAAACACAACGTTAGGAAAACGCTCCTTGAACTCAATAATGTGTTGCATTATAACGCGCCGTTCACTGCGTATAAGTATATTGATTTCACCTATTTCCTCGCTACGCTCCGAAAGCAACGAAACAGCACCGTCAAGCTCCTCTATTGCCTTTTTAACTGCTCCGTAGAGCAGTTTTCCCTTTAAATTCAGCGAAACCTTGTTTCCGTTTCTGTCAAAAAGGCTGCAGCCTATTTCGTTTTCCAATTTTTTAACCGATATTGAAACACTTGACGGAGGCACCGTATATTTTTCCGCTGTTTTAGAAAAGTTTTCGGTTTCGGCGCTATCTAAAAAATATCTTAACTGCAATAATTCCATATAATCACCGCAAGCATTATACTATATATTAAAGTATATATCAACTATTAATTATTATATACTTTACTAAATATTATTAATCTGTTATACTTACTAAAAATGAATTGGAGGAATTAAAAATGTTGGCAGAAATTCTTGAAATTTTTATGATCGTAAGCTTTGGTTGTTCATGGCCCTTAAACGTTATAAAATCCTACAAGGCTCGCACCGCAAAAGGAAAAAGCATTGCTTTTTTGCTTTTTATTGAGTTTGGTTACGTTTGCGGCATAACCTCGAAGCTTATTAACGAAAACGGCTTCAAATGGTACGTGCTTTTCTTCTACGTGCTCAACTTTATTATGGTTGGCGCCGACATTGTACTATATTTCAGAAACAAAGCGCTTGATAAAAATTCAGGAGTAAAATAATGTTGGAATATTTAGATTTACCATACGTTTTCCCCGAAAACGAGGCCCAAAAGCTGGATATATTTACCCCCGACCAAGGTGGCTTTTCAACCCTTATATGGTTTCACGGCGGAGGAATAGTAAGCGGCAGCCGAAAGGGCAATGATATTCCCTGCGGCTTAGTAAAAAAAGGTATTGCCGTTGTTGCCGCCGAATACCGTATGTACCCTACCGCCAAATTTCCCGATTTTATAGTAGACGCCGCAAATGCAGTAGCCTTTACGGTTAAGAAAATAAAGGAGCTTGGCGGCAACGGTAAGGTTTTTATCGGTGGCTCCTCGGCGGGCGCATACCTTACTATGATGCTGTGTATGAATAAGGATTTTTTAAAAAATGCAGGTGTAAACGAAGAATTAGATATTACCGGTTTTATTTCGGACAGCGCTCAAACGTTTACCCACTTTAACGTACTGAAGGAAATGGGTATGGACTCACGTATTCAGTATATTGACCAAAAGGCGCCTATAAGCTTCATTAATTCAGCTCTTACCCTTCGCCCGCTTCTTATGTTTTACTATTCAAAGGATATGGTTTGCCGACCGGAGGAAAATAAGCTTTTCTATGCTTCTCTTAAGCGCTTTCTTCCCGATAGCGACGTAACCTTAACCGAGCTTGAAGGCACACACTGTTCTGCAGACTTCCCCGACCAAAACGGTGACCGCAGAATAGAACCGTACTTATTCGACTTTATAAGCAAACACTAATAATCCGAACCTGATTTTAAAAGCTACGCTAACCGTTTGATTAGCGTAGCTTTTTGTTTTTATACCGTTCCGACAACAGTAAGGGTTGATACTCCAGGTGTTACCGAATAGGTGCCGTCATCGTTTCTGACGAAGGTAGCGGCAGGTACGGTAATTCGCCCTGCAAGAGTAGTAAATTCGCCCGTTGCAGGATTATAGGTGTAATCGGTTCCTTCTGCAAATGCTTGACCGTTAAAGGTTACCGAGGTGATTGTTAAAGCAGGATTAAAGGTATCACTTAATACAACGTCATCGGTTGCAACTGCAGGAGCGCTGCCGAAGTTTTGAATGGTGAAGGTATAGGTTATTTCACCGTTTTCCAACACTACCGTAGGAGCAAGCGCCTTTGTAACGGTAAGCAAGGCTTCATTGCGACTCGTTACCGTTTCGCTGACGGTAACGTCGGTAAGACCCACACCGTTTATAACCGCCTGATTAGTTATAGTTGCACCTTCGCCAAGGGGCGCAAAGGGTGTAGTGACAGCTTCATACGCAATATATGCGTTAGAATTAGCAGGAATATTAATTCCGCTGACAGTAAGCGGAGGTCCTGCAAGAACGGTAGGTGTAGCCTGCAGAATACCGTTAACAAAATACCTTACACTGCCGTCCACCAAGGCAAGAGGCACGAAGCTTTGCTCATCTACGCTATAGACACCCAGATTATCGGTAACGGTTAAATTTTCAACCGCACTACTGCCCGAGTTTATAATATTAATAACGTAGGTTATATTATCATTTGCTCCGTAGGTGTCATTTAACGCGGTTTTGTTAGCCGAAAGAACCTCAAGTATTTCCCCTGTTACTACGTTGGAATTGGTTGTGTTTCCGTTGTAGGTCAGGGTAGCAACGTTAGTAAAAACAGCCATTTTTATTCTCCCTTCTTTTATTTTTGAAGAGCGAGCCCTTCTCTACATTATATGCAAAGGAGAAAAAAGGTACAAAAAAAGCTCCAAACCGAGTTTGGAGCTTTTAGCTTTAAATTGTATCCGCAATAGTATAAATAAGCTTTTCGGTTTTCTTCCAACCGAGGCAAGGGTCGGTAATTGATTTACCGTAAACGTGTTCGCCGATTTTTTGACAGCCGTCCTCAATGTAGCTTTCAATCATAAGGCCTTTTACAAGATTCTTGATTTCGTCATTATGAGTACAGCTATAAAGAACGTCCTTGGCAATACGCGGCTGTTCGCCGTATTTTTTAGCAGAGTTTGCGTGGTTAGTATCAATAATAACCGACGGATTGAGAAGTCCCGACTTTTTATAAAGCTCGGCAAGCTCGGCAAGATTTTCATAATGATAGTTAGAAATACTGCTTCCGTTTGGTCCCGTGTAGCCGCGCAGAATTGCATGAGTTAAGGGGTTGCCCTCGCTTTTAACCTCCCAGCCTCGGTAAATAAAGGTATGTCCGTGCTGTGCAGCAGAAATTGCGTTCATCATTACGGTCAAATCGCCGCCTGTGGGATTTTTCATACCAACAGGGGTATCCATACCGCTGGAAACAAGACGGTGCTCCTGATTTTCAACCGAGCGTGCACCTACAGCAACGTAGGAAAGCAGGTCGGAAAGATAACGGTGGTTAGACGGATAAAGCATTTCATCGGCACAGGTAAAGCCATATTCCTTAAGTGCGCGCATATGCAAATCACGTATAGCAACAATACCGCTCAGCATATCGGGGTTTTTGTCGGGGTCGGGCTGATGAAGCATACCCTTATAGCCTGCGCCGGTTGTACGGGGCTTGTTGGTATAAATACGCGGAATGATAAATACCTTGTCCTTAACCTCGTCCTGAACGAGCCTAAGCCTTTCAATATACTCAAGCACGCTTTCGGGGTAATCGGCCGAGCAGGGTCCGATTATAAGAAGAAATTTTTTGCTTTCGCCTGTAAAAATCTTCTTGATTTCAACATCTCTTTCATTTTTGATTGCCTGTTCCTTTTTACCTATAGGGTACTGCTTTTTTATATCCATAGGTATAGGAAGCTTTCTTTTAAACTCCATTCCCATTTTTAAACTATCCTCTCTTGTCGAAACGCTTTCTGCGAACAGTTGAGATTCGCATCATTTTTCTCAGCGTTTCACGGTCATTACTTATAAGTGCCTGTTTAAGACACGAAAAGCTGTTTTCAAATGCTTCTATTTCCCTTAACAGAGGTTCTCTGTTCATAAGGAAAAGCTCGCTCCACATTTCATCGTTAATTTTGCCTATTCGGGTTAAATCTCTGAAGGAGTCACCCGTATAGCTTACAAGACCCTCATCATCCTTAGCGCACATAAGGGATACTGCAATACAGTGGGTAAGCTGCGACAAAAAAGCAATCATTTCGTCGTGCTTTTCAACGCTAAGCTGTGTCACGCAATAAAACCCGAGCTCATAGCCAAGGCTTTCGCAAAGCTCTATTGCATTTGCCGTGTTTTTCTCGGTAGGCACAACTATATAGTTAGCATTATTAAATATTTTAGGATCACTGTTGGCAACGCCGCTTACCTCCTTACCGGCCATTGGATGGGCGGATATATATTCAACGTCGCTTCTCAGCATATCCTGTATTTTATAAACAACGCTACCCTTTACACCGGTTACGTCGGTTATAATCGCACCCGATTTTATAAACTGTTGGTTCTTTTCAATCCAATCAATAAATACCGTAGGATAAAGAGCGAAAATAATTAAATCCGCCTCACCCACAGTTTCTCTGTTTACTTCAGTGGAGCCTTTTGAAATCATACTGTTTTCAATGGCATAATCAACCGAATCCTGCAGCTTTGTAACGGCACTTACGTTATAACCCTTGTCGCTCAGCGCCTTTGCATAGCTACCGCCCAAAAGTCCGAGACCGACAATAAGAATATTCATATTTTTATTCAGCTTCATAATACTTCACCCCTATTCCAAGCGTGCTGATTACACTGAAAAAGTCGGGGTAGCTTTTCTTAACCGCCTCGGCACCTTCAATAACACCGCCGGTTATTGTGCTCAGCACCGCCATAGCCATAACTATTCTGTGATCGTTATGGCCAAAAATAGCTTCTGTCGGTTTTTTAATTCCGCCGTAAACAGTAACGCTATCTTCCTTAACATCCATTTTAACGCCGAATTTAGAAAGCTCCTGTGCCATACACAAAACCCTGTCGCTTTCTTTAATTCTCAGTCTTCTCGTACGGGTAAAGGTTGCTCCCTTACCTGCCGCCGCAAGAGCAAAAAGAATCGGGCCCAAATCGGGGCAATCCGCCAAGGATATTTCAGCACCGCCTCCCTTTAATTTGGGCAAAATTTCAAGATAAACCTTATCTCCCTGAAGGCTCGTTTCCTTTAGTCCCATTACCTCTACGCTTCCGCCAAGGCAGTTCAGCGCTTCTAAAAAGGCGGCATTGGAATAATCGCCCTCTACGGTTATACTTTTATTTTGATAATGTTGGTTACCGTAAACCTTTATGCTTCTTATATTGCTGCTGTCTACCCTTATACCGAAATCGGCAAGAGAAGCAAGAGTAAGCCTTAAATAGGATTCGCTTTGCAAATCACCTGTAATATTAATTACGCTGTCACAGCTGAGCAAGGGACACGCAAAAAGCAGGCCTGATATAAACTGACTGCTTACCGAGCCGTCAACCTTAAACTCTCCGCCCTTTAGCCTGCCCTGAACCCTTATACAGCTGTCATCCTGATAAAAATCAATACCCTGCTCACTGCACAAGGCCTTATAAACGGTCATTGGGCGCTGAAGCAGTCTGCCGCTTCCAAAAAGGGTAATTCGGTTTCCCGACAAAAGACACATCGGCAGCATAAATCTTAAAGTGCTTCCGCTTTCTCTGCAATTAAGCTCCCCCGATGCCGCCGCAAAGGGGTTTAAACCGCCAAGCGTTACAGTATCGCCGTTTATTTCCACTCTTGCACCCAAAGCCTTAAGACAGTCAAGAGTCGCAAGAATATCCTCGGAATAAGCAACACCCGTTACCGTAGAATTTTCACTTAAGGCGGCGCAAATAAGGTTGCGGTGAGCCATACTTTTCGAAGGAGGAGCGCAAGCCTTACCCGTTGCGTTGCCCTTTAAAATCTCAACCCTCATTTTTCAAATACTCCGTTAAATAATCCATAGCTTCAACATATCCGTTTAGCCCGTGACCCGTAATGGTTTTTACAGCCGCAAGACGAATATAGCTTATCTGTCTGAATTCCTCGCGAGAGGGCACGTCGGAAATATGTACTTCAACGGTAGGAATAGACACAGCCTTAACTGCATCAAGTATAGCCACGCTTGTATGGGTATATGCACCCGGATTTATAACTATTCCGTCAATTTTCCCATAGGCCTCCTGAATTTTATCAACAAGACAGCCCTCGTGATTTGACTGATAACACTCAATGTCAACGCCTATTTTTTCAGCGTGCTCATTAACTAATGAAATTAAGTCGTTATAGGTTTGTTTTCCGTAAATTCCCGGTTCCCTAATACCAAGCATATTAATATTGGGACCGTTTATAATCAGAAGCTTCATTTTAAAAATTCCTTTACTATTTGCTCTACTGCAGAATCCACACTTTTGGTGTTATTTACTACGAAATCAGCCACGCCGTTATATATTGGGTAACGCTCGTTATAGCGTTTTTCCAACAGCTCCCTTGTAGAAGACAGAGGTCGGTCAGAGGTAGTAACGAGTAAATCAACAGGGCGGTCAACAAACCAAATCAAACCGTTTTTTCTTAAGTTTTCACGGTTTTCTCTTCTTAATACCGCTCCGCCACCCGTTGCAATAACAGCACCGGAGAAAGCGCTCACCTCTTTTATGACATCAGCCTCAATATCACGAAAGGCTTTTTCACCCTGCTCCGTTATAATTGCCGACGGATGAAGTCCCGTTTTTTCATTTATTAAAAGGTCGGTATCAAAAAAAGGACGACCCAATTCTTCGGCAAGAATTTTTCCTATAGTAGTTTTTCCGCTTGCAGGCATTCCTACAAGCACAATATTTTGCTTTTTCTTTAAAATTTCCTTATATACACGCTCTGCAGTGCCTTCGGTATAACACTTATCAAGAAACCTTTCCGAAGCAAAAACAGCCTGTGCAACCAGCATATAAAGCCCGCAAACAGCCCTTGCGCCCTGCTTTTCTGCCGCTAAATAAAAATCGGTTTTCAAGGGGTTATATACTGCATCAACTGCTCCCTGCAAATTTTTAAAACGGCTTAAATCAATAGCACAGCCGCATATTTCGGGATACATACCGCAGGGGGTTGTATTAATTATAATTTCGGCATCGCTGTGCAGATCGTAGGCTTCGGCATAATCAATGGCTCTTTCGCTTTTTTTACGGGAAACCTGATAAATTTCCCTTGCGCCCATAAAGGAAGCAACTGCTAAAGAGGTTTTACTTGTTCCGCCGCTTCCCAAAATGAGCACCTTTTTGCCCTGCATATTTATACCTGCATACTCGCACATAGCCTTCATACCTGCAAAATCGGTGTTAAAGCCCAAAAGCCTACCGTTACGGTTTACAACAGTATTAACCGCCCCTATTTTTCGGGCAACCTCATCAATTTCGTCAAGATACGGGATAACGTCCTCCTTATAAGGAATGGTAACGTTTATCGCCTTAAAAGCTCTTGCACGCATAAAAGCATCAAGCTCTGCCTTGGTTTTAAGCTCCTTAAGCTCATATTCGTAATCAGCAAGCCGAGCGTGTACTTCCTTTGAAAAGCTGTGACCTAAGCGCTCTGCTATTAAGCCGTATTCCATAACGTCAGTCCTTTAAATAATCTGTTCCGTAGCGACCCACCAAAAGGTCGGCAAGTGTAAGAGCGGCAATACTGTCAACAACCACCCTTGCTCTGTGAACAATGCAGGGGTCATGCCTTCCCTTTACACTAAGCGTAACGTTTTCGCCCTTAATAAAATCTACCGTTTGCTGTGGCTTAACTATAGAAGGAGTGGGCTTAACAACACAGCTGAAAAGTATGGGCATACCGTTAGTAATTCCACCGTTAATACCTCCGTTATTGTTAGTAACGGTAGTAATATTTCGGTCGTTGGCAACAAAGCTGTCGTTAGCTTCGCTCCCCTTCATATCGGCAAAAGCAAAGCCTGCACCAAATTCAACGCCTTTTACAGCAGGAATACTGAAAAGCCCGTGGGAAAGCATACTCTCAACCGAATCAAACCACGGCTCTCCTGCACCGGCAGGTATACCGATAACCGCAGTTTCCAAAATTCCGCCTACACTGTCCCCTTCTTCTTTAGCCTTGAGAATATTTTCGCGCATTTTTTCGCCTTTATTTTCGTCAAGCACAGCAAAGCTTTTTTCATTTACTGCCGTAACATCTGCATATAAATCGCTAAAAGCCCTGTCGGGAACACCTGCACATTCCTTTATGTGAGTGCCTATATAAATGCCTTTATTACGCAGAGCCGAAATAACAAGAGCTCCTGCGGCAACTATGGGAGCGGTAATTCTGCCGCTAAAGTGACCGCCGCCGCGGAAATCTTCATTTCCGCCGTATTTCACAAAAGCGGTATAGTCTGCGTGACCCGGTCTGGCTTTTCCGTAGGTATCGGAATAATCCTTACTTTTGGTATCGTTATTCTCTATAACAAAGCAAATGGGTGTGCCCGTTGTATGGCCGTTAAAAACACCGCTTAAAATTTTAACCTCGTCAGCTTCTTTTCTGGCAGTAGAAATTTCATCAGCCGCACGGCGTTTACTTAATTGGCTGTTAATAAACGCTTCGTCAACAGCTATGCCTGCCGCAATACCGTCAAGCACCGCACCAATAGCCTTGCCGTGACTTTCGCCGAAAAGTGTAAGAGTAAGGTTATTTCCGTAGGTATTTTTCATTTTACAAAACTTCCTTCATTTTTTCAGCAAGCTCCTTAAAGGGAAGCTTTTCCATTTTAAACTCACCGATTTTTTCAACGCTTATTACGGTGATATAATCACCCGACATCTTTTTGTCGTGACTCATAGCCTCGATTACTCTATCGGTGCTGCAATCAATTTTAACGGGAAGGCCTATTTTAAGCAAAACGGGTATAAGCCTTTCGCGTACGTCATTTGAGCACATAGGAAGCATACCGACCGCAACACATTCACCGTGATAATAATTGCTCATACCGTTGTCACTTTCAATGCCGTGAGCAACAGTATGACCGAAGTTAAGGATTTTTCGAAGTCCCTGCTCCTTTTCGTCTGCTTCAACAACTGCCTTTTTAATAAGCAACGACGCTTCTATTATTTTATCAATATTATCACTTACGTCGCCGTTTTCGAAAAGCTCAAACAGGGCTTTATCGCTTGTTAAGGACATTTTAACTGCTTCGCTTAATCCGTTTGCAATTTGCCTTTTGGGAAGGGTTTTTAAAACGTCGGGATCGATAATAACCTTTTTGGGCTGATAGAAAGCTCCTACAATATTCTTATAGCCCTCAAAATCTATAGCCACCTTACCGCCGATAGAAGAGTCTACCTGAGAAAGCACGGTGGTGGGGATATTATAGAAATCGACGCCTCGCATAAAGCTTGCGGCAACAAAGCCTGCCAAATCGCCTATAACACCGCCGCCAACCGCAACTACACAGTCGGTTCGGGTAAATCCGTTCACCACCATATGAGAAAGCAACAATTTATAAGAGTCAAAGCATTTTGTTTTTTCACCTTGAGGAAGGGTGACGGTAACAGCTCTTTTGCACTGCTTAGCAACACCTTCTGCATAAGCGGAGGGCACACCGTCATCTGTAACTACAAGTACTGTTCGGTTTAAATCAAGAAGCTCTCCTGCTTTATTTATGGCGCCTCTTTCTAAAACTATATCGTAGCTTGAGCCCGATACGTTAACAGGTATAATCATTTTATCCCCTCACAATGCAATTTCCTTTTCAAAGCTACCTACGATTTTAACGTGACTGCAAACCTCGTCAAGCTCTTTTATCATTTTTTCGCCTGCGGGAGTATTTATGTTGCCCTCACCCTCGGCATAAAAGTAGTAATCCCAAATAAGCTCCTTAGTAGGACGGCTTTTAAGTGCGCGAAGGTTAAAGCCGTTATTGCCGATAACCGACAAGGCCTTACCCAAGCAACCGCTTTCATTACGAACGGTAAACAACATAATAAACTGCTTATCTACGGGATTATAATTACGGCATACCCTTGAAAATACTGCAAAACGGGTAGTGTTATTATTGCTGTCGTTGATGGTATTTGCAATAACCTCAAGTCCGTAAATCTCTGCCGCTTTTTCACTGCCGATAGCGGCAATATCCGTTCTTTCGCTTTCAACCACAAACTTAGCCGCAACGGCGGTATTTGAGCTTTCGGCGGCAATATATCCCATTTTCTTAATAAAGCTTGCGCATTGACCAAGCGCCTGCGGATGGCTCATAACCTCTTTTACGTCCTCGGGCTTTGTGCCGGGCTTTGCCAAAAGGTGCTGAGTAATGGAAATATCATAAACACCGTTAATATAAAGAGAACCGAAAAATGCAAGGTCCATAACCTGACCAACGTCACCGTTGTAGCTGTTTTCAAGGGGAAGCAATACGCAGTCGCACTCTCCGTTAACAGTAGCCTCGTAAGCCGTTTTAAAGCTGTCGTAGGGTACTGCGGTGCAGTTTTCAAAAATCTTTCCTGCGGCAACCTCGGCAAAAGCACCTGCTACACCCGAAAAGGCTACACGCATACCGCTGTTAAGCTTATTTTGAAAGGCACGGGAAATAGACATATTATTGCGTAAAAAGTTTACGTAATATGACCTTAGCTCCTCATTTTCAACAAGCGCGGAATTTCGGGCGATAACTGCCTCCTCCCTTGCCGTATCAAGAATAGGCAGACCGCGTTGCTTTTTGTATTCGGCAACCTGTCTTACCGCCTCCATACGCTGACAAAAAAGCTCAGCCATTTCCTTATCTATTCTGTTTATAGCCTCTCTTGCTTCATTAAGCTTGTCCATTATTTATACTCCTCAATAAGTGCTTTAAAGGCGGGAAGTGAATTTTCAATTTGCTTTGTAGACACACAGTAGGATATCCTTACGTAGCCGCCCATACCAAAGGAATCGCTGGGCACTATTAAAAGCTCGTGCTTTTTAGCCCTTTCGGCAAATGCGGCGGCATCGCTTTCGGGGGCCTTTACAAACAAATAGAAGGCACCGTCGGGCATAACCACTGTATAACCGTATTCACTAAGCGCATTATAAAGCAGCTCACGATTTGTGTTATAAATACTAACGTCGGCGGTTTTACCAAGATTTTCGGCTACTACACGCTGAAGCATGGAGGGAGCACAAACAAAGCCTAAAGCACGTCCGGCTCCGCAAACTGCGGCAAATACAAGAGCGGAATCCTTACATTCGGGAGAAACGAAAATATAACCTATACGCTCACCGGGAAGTGATAATGACTTACTAAAGGAATAGCAAACAATTGTATTGGCATAATACCTTGCGGGGAACTGTACCGTTACGTCTCCGTATACTAATTCTCTGTAAGGCTCGTCGGAAATAAGGAAAATTTCCTTGCCGTATTCCTCCTGCTTTTTATTAAGCAATGCCGAGAGCTCCTTTACGGTAGCCTCGCTGAACACAACGCCTGTAGGATTATTGGGAGAATTTATAATAATTGCCTTGGTGTTTTTATTAATTGCTTTTTCCAAAGCAGAAATATCAATTTGGAAATCGGGCTCACGGCAGTTTACCACAACACACTTAAAGCCTGCCCTTTCGGCAAACACCCTGTATTCGGGGAAAAAGGGCGCCAAAAGAATAACCTCATCGCCCTCGTTTGCCAAAGCGGTAAGGGAAATCGTAAGAGAAGCGGCGGCACCGCAGGTCATATAAATATTAGCCGCAGTTGCATTAACCCCCGAGGTCTCCTTTATGTATTCGGCAATTTTTGTTCTTACCGCCATATCACCCGGGGCAGAGGTGTATCCGTGAAGAAGAACGCTGTCCTCGGTTTCAATAAGTGTTTTAATGGTATCGTCAACACTTTTAGGAGCCGGAACGCTGGGGTTTCCTATACTAAAATCAAATACTTTGTCCTCTCCGATTTCAGCCTTTCTCATTTTACCGTACTCAAAAAGCTGTCTTATGGCAGAGCTTGCGGTTCCAAGCTTTAACATTTTTTCGTTTAACATTAAATCGCCTCTTTATATAAGTATAATAATATAAACACTATATTATTATATTACTCCATTTTTTCTCAGTCAAGTAAAAATGCAATAAAAACGGGTAAAAATGCATAAAAAAACATAAAAAACCGAGCCTCCTGCAGGAAGCTCGGTTATTGGGCATAGTTCAGATATTTTAACAGCTTAAAAATTCATTAAATCTCGGGGATTTCAATTTCAATTTCCTTACCAACGGCGTTGGACTTAATAATGCCGTCGATAATAGCCTGATTGTAAAGAATCTGGCTTGAAGGAACGGTGGGCTCGCCGCCGTACTTAACAGCATCAAGGAAAGAACGAATCTTATTGTAGAAAAGACTCTTACCGTTAGTTGTAGTTGCAACGAGCGGAACTTCATACTGAACTCGTCTGCCGGCAACATCCTTGTAGATGGTAAGCGGCTTAGAAAATTCACCGTTCCAGCATTCGGTAGAAGGAATACGCAAACCACCCTTGGTACCAAGGATAATAGCATCGCCTATAGAATCCATATGCATAGCCCAGGAAATCATAAAGTCGAGAACAATACCGCCTTCAAGACGTACGAAGCCTGCGGCAAAATCGTCTACACCGAACTTATCGGCATACTCAGCGGGCTTACCGTCGTAGGTGTAATATTCGGGGTTCTTACCTAAGAAGTCGGAAGCATAACCGGTTACGGTAAGAGGCTTGGGATAGCCAACGGCATTAAGAAGCATATCAAGAGAATAGCAACCGATATCACCCATAGCACCGATACCGCCTGTTTCCTTCTCAATAAAGGTAGTGCCGTAAGGGGTAGGAATACCGTGACGACGTCCGCCGCCCGCCTTAATGTAGTAAATATCACCAAGTTCTCCGGAATCAACGATCTTTTTGATCATCTTCATATTTTCGCTCATTCTGGGCTGGAAACCGATAGTAAGGAGCTTGCCGCTTGCCTTTTCAGCCTTCATAACCTCAACTGCTTCGTCAAGGGTAACGGTGAAGGGCTTTTCAAGCATAACGTTTACACCGTGATTAAGAGCATAAATGGTAGGCTCAGCGTGCTGACAGTTGTAGGTACAAACAGAAACAGCTTCTACCTCACCTGCATCGATAAGCTCTTTGTGAGAAGGATAGTACTTTGCTCCTTCTACTCCGAATTTCTTAGCAAAAGCTTCTGCTTTACCGGGAACAAGGTCTGCAAGAGCTACAATCTCAACATCTTCCATAGCGAGATATTCTCTTATATGAGCCTCTGCAATCCAACCTGTACCGATAATACCAACCTTTACCTTGCGAGAAGTATCTACTGCCGCATCGTCGGAAAAGTTGCCGTCAAATCTGTCTAAAATATTGTCTGCCATAATTAAACACTCCTTTGAATTTTATTAATTTGAATGATTAATAAATGTTTCTGATATAGTCAACGCTGAGCTTTGCGCTTTCTATAGAGTTTCTGCCCAAAGACCAATTATCCTGTTCTACGATTACCATTTCAGCACCTGCATTTTCAGCCGCCTTAATGATGGAGAGAACGTCCTGAATACCGTAGCCAACGGGACGAAGCTCGAAAGGAACAACCTCTTCATTGTTTTCCTCTACAACTCCGCCGTCGATAAGATCGTACATTTTAGCACTCTTAGAGCCAACAAAGTCCTTAATATGAACAAGAGGAGCTCTGCCTGCATACTTCATTACGTACTTAGCAGGGTCCTCGCCGCCAACCTTGGCCCAACAGGTATCTACCTGAGTTCCTAACTCCTCTGGAGTGGTGTCGGCATAAAGTATATCAAGCTTGTTTTTACCGTCGATTTTTACAAATTCAAAATCGTGGTTATGGTAAAGCAGCTTCATACCGTGCTTAGCACATTCTGCAGAAACAGTTTTAATATTAGCAAGGAAGGTATCATATCCGGGAGCACCGGGAAGATCTTTATCGGCGGCAGCCCAAGGAATGGCAATATATTTACATCCGATAGCTGCATAGTCGCCAACAACCTTTTCTACGTTAGGCATAATTACGCCGAGGCCTACATGAGCAGAAATAGGAATAAGACCTGCTTCGTCGCACATTGCCTTAACCTGCTCTGCAGTATGGTTGAAAAGACCTGCAAATTCAACTGCATCGTAACCCATTTTCTTAAGTTCTTTTAAAGTTCCGGCAAAATCAGCTTCTACCGCATCTCTTACAGAGTAAAGCTGAATGCCAATAGGTAATTTACCCATACTAATCCCTCCGTAAAGGATAATTTTTTCGGTGACTGTTATTCCGTCTCACCACCAACATAATACCAAAAAAATCACACGATAGATAGACAATAAACTACAACATATAGACAAAAATTGCTGTATTTAACGACACTTTTCATATATTAAATTTAACTATTCAAACAGAAGATTACTCTGTCCGTAAAGAGCAGTTCTTGTATAGCCAACGGAATACTCCCTGCCCTGTTTTTGGTTAAAGGCTGAAACCAAAAGCGACGGATTAAGGTTATCATTGCCTGCCGGCAGAACAAGGCAAACCTCATTATTACTCCGCTTAACCGAAATAATTTTTTCCGATACTTCTTCAACCTTAATATCACCCTTTTTGGTCTTTTTGGTAATAACCACGTTACCCGTTGCCAAAAATGCGGCAAATTCAGTTGCGGCCTTTTCATTTTCAAAGCAAAGACTAAAGCCTGCGGCGGTAATTTTCCCCGCCTTCATAACGGGCTCGGAAACCTTTATTATTTCAACATACTCGGGAAGCACTGCCGAAAGCTTATTTTTAACCTCCTCAAGAGGAAAATCATCTTCTATAAGACGGAAATCAAGCACCTCGTAAATACTTTCAAAGCCCAAGGAAAGAGGTAAAGCAAAGGTTAAATACGGGTGAGGATTAAAGCCCTCAGTGTACCAAATCGGAAGACCGCTTTTTCTCAGCACTCGGGTAAAAAATCTATTCATATCAAGGTGAGAAACAAAACGGAGCCGACCCTTTTTGGAGAAAAAAACTCTAACGTTTTTCAAAGCAAACACCCTCCCCATAGCAATTTGCACCGCAAGCAGCACAGGCAATACGGCAATTCGGAGTAGTTTTGGCTTCATGCGCCAATTTGTTTTGCCTGATAAAGAATTCCTTGCTTACGGCGTAATCAAGGTGGTCCCAAGGCAATACCTCGTCAAATTCTCTTTGACGACAGCTGTAAAATTCGGGGTCAATACCGCATTCACTAAAAGCCTCGAGCCATTTATCAAGATTAAAGCATTCGGTCCAGCTATCAAATATACATCCCTTTTTAAGCGCCGCTTCAATAACAGCGCCAAGCCTTCGGTCACCGCGCGCAAAAACACCCTCTAAAAAGCTGGTAGAGGAATCGTGCCAGGAAAGTGAAACCTTTTTGGTTGTAACACAGCTTCTTAAATAATTTTGACGGCGCACTATTTCCTCCCTTGTTATTTGAGGCTCAAACTGAAATGGGGTGAAGGGCTTTGGAACAAAGGTTGAAACGCTGACACCTACATCAACGCTTCTTCCCTTCGGACGGTTAGGCATAGCGTAATAAATATCTACTATCTTCTGTGCCAAATCGGCAATACCCTTAAGGTCCTCGTCGGTTTCGGTGGGAAGTCCCAGCATAAAGTAAAGCTTTACAGAGGTATGACCGCCTGCAAAGGCAATGCGGCAGGTATCGAGAATTTCCTTTTCGGTAATATTCTTGTTTATAACGTCTCTGAGTCTCTGCGTGCCTGCTTCGGGTGCAAAGGTCAAGCCGCTTTTTCTTATATGATTAATTTTGCTGAGCAATTCCGGAGAGAAATTATCAATTCTAAGTGACGGTAAGGAAAGGCTAACCTTCTCCTCATCAGTCCAGCTCAAAAGATTATTAAGCAATTCCTCTAATTTCGTATAGTCGCTTGTAGAAAGGGATGAAAGAGATATTTCATCATATCCCGTCGATAAGCAAAGATCCTTCGCCTGACTGCTTATAACGTCGGGTGATTTTTCCCTTACGGGGCGATAAAGGAAGCCTGCCTGACAAAATCGACAGCCGCGAATACAGCCTCTGTATATTTCCTGAACGGCACGGTCGTGAACTATTTCAATGTAAGGCACAACGAATTCCTTTGGATAGTAGGACTTGTCCATATCGGTTATAATGCGCTTTTTAACCGTTTTGGGTGCGCCGTTTTTTGGATTCACAGCCTTTACGGTACCGTCAGCTTTATAGCTTACTTCATAAAGCGAGGGCACGTAAACACCCTCAATTTTTGCGGCCTTTTCCAAAAACTGAGCCTTAGTAAGTCCGTTTTTCTTGCATTCCTTATACAGGTCGATAACCTGAAGGTCTACCTCCTCGCCCTCGCCTAAAAAGAAAATATCAATAAAATCGGCAATAGGCTCGGCATTACAGGCGCAGGGGCCGCCCGCAACAACAATATTGTTAAGCTCGTTTCTTTCACTGCTTTTTATGGGGAGACCCGCAAGGTCTAACATATTAACAACGTTGGTATAGCTCATTTCATACTGAAGGGTAAAGCCTATAAAGTCGAAATCCTTAACGGGGTCTCTGCTTTCAAGAGCGAAAAGAGGAATCCCGTTTTCTCTCATCACCTTTTCGAAATCAATCCACGGTGCAAAAACACGCTCACACCAAATATCCTCACGCTCGTTAAAGCAGGAATACAGTATCTTCATACCCAAATGCGACATACCCACCTCGTAGGTGTCGGGGAAGCAAAAAGCAAAGCGTACGTCCACCTTGTTTTTGTCTTTTATAACGCTTCCCTGCTCTCCGCCGCAGTATCGTCCCGGCTTTTGAACCGTAAGGAAAAGCTCCTCTAATTTCTTATTGTCCATTTAAAATTCCTCGCAAGATTTAATATACCTTTATAATACAATAACTAAGTCTTTGTTTCAACTAAAATTTAAGCAATACAGACAAAACAAGGTATAACGACAAAATATATGCAGAATAATTAACCCTTCCGATAATACTCATAAAAATCGCCAATGACAGTGAAAAAACCGCGGCACAAACCGTTATGGCAGAAAGCACCCTTAAAGCAAAGGCTTCTCCTTTTTTATTTATAAGCGCTTCCTTTAATGCTGTGCCGCCATCAAGACCTATAAGGGGCAAAAGATTAAAAACACCGTATATTAAATTAACAAAGGCAAAGGTTAAATAATAGTCGTCCCCCTGCATAACACTGCCGCCGAAAACAAGTATAAAAACAATAATATTTGCTATCGGTCCCGAAAGACTTATTAAAAGTGACGGCTTACCCGAGCAAATGGGCGCGCAAAGCTGTACGCTTCCCGGTATAAGCTTTATTTCGGTAGGGGCGCAATCATAAAGCCACATAAAAAGCAAATGACCGCCCTCGTGAATAAGCACAGCCAACAGCATTGGTATAAAAAGCCCCGTTTTATCGCACAAAAGCATTAAGCAAATAAAGGCGCAAAAAAGATACGAAACCGTTAGTTTTATTCCAAAAAGCTTAATTTTCATTATAATTAAGATACCACATAGCGTTTACCGCTTTTCCGTTAATTCGTATTTCAAAATGCAAATGATTACCCGTTGACTGTCCCGTGCTTCCAACCAAAGCTACGCACTGCCCTGCCGTTACGGTATCACCCTTTTTAACAAGTATTTCACTGCAATGAGCATAAAGGGTCATAACCGTATCGCTGTGTTTTATTTTAAGGTACTTTCCGTAGCCGTCCTCCTCATAGCCGACAAAGGTAACAGTCCCCCCTGCCGCCGCCAAAATTTCACTACCCTTAGGAGCGGCAATGTCGGTGCCCTCGTGACGCGCTTTTTTTCCGTCGAAGGGGTCAGAGCGTATGCCAAAGTCCGACGATATTCTCCCGACCAAAGGGGTTACAAAGCTATTTGACGTAAAATTAGAATAAACGGTAGGCAGTTCCGCTAAAGAATCTTCCTTAACCTTATCCTTTCCTTCATCTATTAAGGTTTCGCTTTCAAAATATTTATTGTGAAGCTCGCTTGTTTTATTAAATAAATCAACGGCAAAAACTCTAAAAGTAAGCAACACAGCTACTACCACTAAAACAGCCGCAATTTCCAATATTATTATTGAAATAAATCTATTTTTATGCTTTTCCATAGCGCTACCCCCTATTTCGACGGCCCGCCGCCAAACAGAAAAACGATTTTCATTCTTCAAAAAGCGGCAGGGCCAATAAAAATATATGATAGAGAGCAAAAAAATAAAACCGAATCCCGAAAGAGTCGGTTTTATTTTTAGGATGAGTTATGCTATAAGACTTTATAAAAACTTCTCGTTATTCGCGTATTCCCAATTCATTTTTAAATAATAATATTATTACTTATCATATAATATAACGGTGAATCGGCAACCGCCACCATCTACATTCTCAGCAGAAACGCTTCCGTCTTCTATATCAAGAATCCTCTTTACAAGAGCAAGACCTAAACCGTTGCCTTCCGATTTATGAGAGGTATCTGCTTGATAAAATTTATCAAACAAATGCTTTTTCGCTTCATCAGATAAGCCCTCGCCTTGATCGGTGACGCTAAAAATAAATTTATCTTTTTGATTTTGTAGGCATATAGACACGGTGCTGTTTTCGGGCGAAAATTTTATAGCGTTACCAATAAGATTGCTCCAAACATGTCGCATAATAATTTCATTACCATTATATTTCACACTGTCAAGCTCAACGTTCAACTCAATGTTTTTAGGTGCCCACGCGGTTTCAAGCGCCACGATGGTTTCCCTTATTTGCTCATCCAAGGAAAACACCTCTCGTTTCGCTTTAATAGATTGATTTTCAATTTTAGAAAGCAGTAATATGTTACTGACAAGCGAGGACAGACGTCCGGTGTTAAACAGTATTTTTTCTACATATTGCTTTTGGTCATCATCCAAATTCTCGCATCCTTGCAAAAGTGTAGAATATCCCTCAATAGCATTGATAGGTGTTTTAAATTCGTGAGACACGTTGGATATAAAGTCGGTTTGAAGAATTTTAGTGGCATTAAGCTCGTTTGTCATCAAATTAAATCCTGCATACAATTCCTTGATTTCACCCGAAGACGACTTATCTGTATCAAGCTGTATAGTGAAATCCCCGTTTGCTACCCTATCCATCGCTTGACGCAAATTCTTCACCGGATTGAAAAAGGCTTTTGATATAAATGCCGTCATTATACCGCCGACAATCACACTAACGATAACAATCTCTAACAGTAGAGGCACCTTCCATTTGGAATTTAGCGTATGTGCAATGTTATCAATTAAAAAAGCAAGACCAACACACGCCAACAGCTCCGCCTGCACCCAAATAACCATTCGTACCCTTAGTGTCAGACGCTCCTTTTTTCTGTTGCGGATATCCTCAAATATTTGTCTGGTTTTCATACCTTTACCACCTTGTATCCAACGCCTCGCATAGTTACAATTTTAAAATCATTATTGTCCTTAAAGCGCTCTCTGAGTCTTCCGATGTGAACGTCTACAGTATGAGTATCGCTATCGGTATCATAGCCCCAAACGTCATCCATAAGCTGCTGACGAGTAAAGATACGACCCGGAAAAGATGCCATTTTATAAAGCAGCATAAATTCCTTTTGTGGCAAAACCGTACTTTCACCATTGCAGGATACCGTAAAGGTATCGCATTCAAGCACAGTGCCTCCGATAGTCTGTTTGCGGTCATTTATCATCTGCGCACGACGAAGGAGTGCTTGCACACGCAATACCATTTCATTGACATTAATAGGTTTAACCATATAATCGTCGGTTCCGGATATAAAGCCCTTACGCATATCATCAAAAGCATCCTTTGCGGTTATCATCAAAACAGGCGTGGTGTTGCCCGACTCACGAAGAAGGCGCACAAATTCATAGCCGTCCATCACCGGCATCATAATATCCGAAACAATAAGATCGAAATATTCGGCATCAATAGCCTCAAAAGCTTCCTTGCCGTTACCTACTTCTTTTACGGTATAACCGTTTTTGAGAAGAACGTGAGCAAACAGTCTGCGCAGCTCACGGTCATCCTCTGCAATTAAAATTTTAAGCATATTTTTTCATCCTTTGAAAGCAAGGTTTATATTATCATATTATCATTTTACATAAACTTTTTCAACTTAACGTCAAATAAAGTTCAACAAAAGTTGAACTTTATTTGAAGAAGAGTTGATATTCATATTTTATACTGTTATATTATAAAGTGTTTTGTCGCTGCAGAAAGGTAGACCCAAATTGGACAAAAGCAAAAAGAAGCCTTGGCTTTTCAAATTTATAAAATATTTAGTACGGCTGTTTTATCCTAAAATGGAAGTGGTTGGACTCGAAAATCTTCCCGACGAGCCCTGCGTAATTATCGGAAACCATACACAGCTTCACGGGCCGATTGCGGGAGAGCTCTTTTTCCCCGACACCTTCTACACCTGGTGTGCGGCGCCGATGATGAAGCTAAAGGAAGTACCCCCTTATGCATACAAAGATTTTTGGTCACAAAAGCCAAAGGTATTAAAACCGCTTTTCAAACTCATTTCTTACATAATTGCGCCCTTGTCAGTATTGATTTTCAACAATGCACGGACCATTGCCGTTTACAGAGATAACCGCATTTTAAGCACCTTCCGAGACTCTGTTACAAAGCTGAAAAACGGAAATAGCATTATTATTTTCCCCGAGCAAGACAAAAAGCACAACCATATCGTTTATGATTTTCAGGAAGGATTTGTGGATATTGCACGGCTTTATTATAAGCGCACCGGCAAGGAGCTTTACTTCGTTCCTCTTTACATAGCACCAAAGCTTAAAAGTATGTTTTTGGGGAAACCCATAAAATTTTCGGCAGATACGCCAATCGCTGAGGAACGCCGCCGCATATGTGATTATCTGATGAACGAAATCACCGATATTGCAATAAACTTGCCTGAGCATACCGTTATTCCTTACCGCAACATACCAAAGAAATATTATCCCAAAAACATTCAAAAGGAGGGGCAAAATGAGAAAGCCACAAATTGATTACCGTCAGTTTCGCTTTTCAAAGCTTAATACTCCGCAGTTTTCTCACCTTAAACTGCTACTCGGTTGGGTAGGATATTTTATTCTGTATTTCCTGACGGAAAATTTGATACCCGTAGAGAAATGCCACGTTATTCAATGCGGTCTTGATGACATAATTCCTTTTTGCGAGTGGTTTTTACTGCCCTATGTATTTTGGTATGCGCTGATTGTTTTTTCACTCGGCTACTTTGCACTTTATGACGTAGATAGCTTTAAGAAGCTACAAACCTTTATTATTATCACACAGATTTGTGCTATGGTGGTATATATCCTTTATCCAAACTGTCAAAACCTGCGACCTAACGAGTTCCCGAGAGATAATTTTCTCACCGATTGCATTGGTTTTCTGTATGCCTTTGATACTAATACCGGTGTTTGTCCGTCACTTCATTGTGCCTATTCTATTGGAATTGCAAGCGTGTGGCTCAAGGCAAAAGAAGTTTCAAGGCTATGGAAGGCATTTGTTGTGATTGCCGTTATTTTAATTTGTCTTTCCACTATGTTCATAAAGCAACATTCGGCGGTAGACTTCTTTGCGGCTTTGCCCGTGTGCCTGCTTGCTGAGATATTGGTGTTCAAGGTATTCTACAAGAAAAAAGCATAGAGTTTAGAGGGATGGGGTTTATGAGTATTAAAATCAAAGAGGTTATATCAAAAAAGGATTTAAAGAAATGGATTGAGTTTCCGAATTCACTTTATAGGGACAATGAGTATTACGTTCCGTTTTTGGCAAGCGATGAGATGGAGACGTTTTCGCCTGACAAAAATCCCGCCTATGCTTTTTGCGAAACAAAGCTGTTTTTAGCATATAAGGACGATAAAATTGTGGGCAGAATCGCGGGGCTGATTAACCACGCTTACAATAAGAAATGGGACAAAAACGCCATTCGTTTTACCCGTTTTGATTTTATCGACGATTATGAAGTATCCAAGGCTTTATTTCAAAAGGTAGTTGATTGGGGCAAAGAAAACGGACTTACCGAAATTATGGGGCCGATAGGCTTTACCGATATGGATCACGAAGGAATGCTGATAGAAGGCTTCCACGAATTCAACCTTTCCATCACTTTTTATAATCATCCCTATTATATCGACCATATGGAGCGTTTGGGACTTAATAAAGATATCGACTGGTTTGAATATCGCATCAATGTTCCCGAAAGCTTGGATCCTCGCTTTGCGAGAATCAGCAACCGCATATGCGAGAAAAACGGCTATTCAGTGGTTACATATAACAACCGCAAGGTGCTTTATAACGATGCCTTGGAAGCCTTTAAAATCATAGACGTGGCTTTTTCAAAGTTATACGGCACCGTGCCACTGACTCCCGAAGTGATTAAGCACGCCATTGACGGATACGTGCCTGTTGTTAACCTCGATTATGTTTGCTCAATAAAGGATAAAGACGGTAATATTATCGGCTTCGGTGTACTCGTTCCGTCTATTGCCAAAGCACTTAAAAAATCTGACGGTAAGATGCTGCCCTTTGGAGTATTTCGTCTTCTGAAAGCCTTGAACGGTAAAAACGATACTCTTGAAATGTTTTTTGTGGCAGTTAAGCCCGAATACCAATCACTCGGACTTCCTGCAATACTCATTAACACCTTAGCGCCCAAAATTATAGAAAACGGTGTAAAGTATTGCGAAACAGGACCGATGCTTGAAACCAATACCGCCATTCACAGTATGTGGCGGCACTTTGAAAAGCGTCAACACCGTCGTCGGCGCTGTTACATTAAAAAAATATAACATCATAAAAATGGCGATAGAGAATCACTTCTCTATCGCCATTACTATTGTTTATTGCACTGATTACACAAGTATACAATGATTCAAACGGTTAATTTTTATTAGTTGAAGCAAGCCTTAAGAGCCTCTACCTTGTCGGTCTTCTCCCAAGAAAGGTCAATATCACTTCTGCCAAAGTGACCGTAAGCGGCGGTTGCCCTATAAATAGGACGGCGAAGATTAAGACTTTCAATAATAGCGGCAGGACGAAGGTCGAACACCTTGTTTATCGCCTTTGCTATTTCCTCATCGCTATACTTACCTGTGCCGAAGGTGTCAACCATAACCGATACGGGCTTTGCTACACCTATTGCGTAGGCAAGCTGAATTTCGCACTTATCGGCAAGAGCAGCGGCAACCACGTTTTTAGCAACCCAACGAGCGGCATACGCGGCACTGCGGTCAACCTTTGTGGGGTCCTTACCCGAAAACGCTCCGCCGCCGTGACGTGCCATACCACCGTAGGTATCAACAATAATCTTTCTGCCCGTAAGTCCCGTATCACCTTGAGGGCCACCTGTTACAAAGCGTCCCGTAGGATTAATAAAGATTTTGGTATTGTCATCTAAAAGGCTCTCGGGAATGGTGGTTTTAATAACCTCTCTAAGAATATCCTCTCTCAATACGTCAAGGCTTATATCGGCGCTGTGCTGACTGGAAACAACAACAGCCTCCACCCTTACGGGTGCGCCGTTTTCGTATTCAACGGTTACCTGAGTTTTACCGTCGGGACGAAGATAAGGCAGAGCTCCGTTCTTTCTGACTTCGGTTAATTTAAGAGCCATTTTATGAGCAAGGTAAATAGGCAAAGGCATAAAGGTATCGGTTTCGTTGGTGGCGTAGCCGAACATCATACCTTGGTCACCTGCTCCGTGAAGGTTGTATTCATCATATTCTCCGCCCTTAAGCTCAAGAGACTTATCAACACCTAACGCTATATCGGCCGACTGCTTATCAAGTGAAGTCATAACGGCTATTGTATCGCCGTTAAAGCCTGCATCGTTGGTATTGTAGCCGATTTCGTTAACAACACTTCTTACAATAGAAGGAATATCAACGTTGGCGCTTGTGGTAATTTCACCCATTACGGTAACAACGCCCGTAGTTGCAAAGGTTTCGCAAGCCACTCTGGCGGCAGGGTCCTTAGCGATAATTGCGTCAAGCACGGCATCGCTTATTTGGTCGCAAACCTTGTCGGGATGACCTTCGGTTACAGATTCAGACGTAAAAAGTAATTTTGACATAATATTTCTCCTTTTTCGACAAAAAAGCCGCTTCGAAAGAAGCGGCATAAAAAACCTCATCTTTCGGTAAAACCGCAGGATTTAGCACCTTGTTAAAACAGGTTGCCGGGCATCACAGGGCCTGTCCCTCCGCCACTCTTGATAAGGAAATATTTAATTTGCAATGCTATTATATCACATATTTGTTTCTTGTCAAGATTAATCTAAAATAAATCAATTGTTCCGCCCATATTTAAAAACAGGAAAAGCAATGCGCCTATTAATACTATAAGAGAAATAACCATAAGAAGCACACTTTTAAAGTTAAGCTTATAGCCTGCGCTTCCCTCTACGTCAAGCAGCTTGGCTTTTTTAAGGGTTACGGTAAAGGGCTTATATATCAAAAGTACAAGAGCACTGTTAAATACCGCCTTAATAATATTAAACGGTAAAAGTAATGGCAGTATCATACCGACAACAGCCGACCTTTCCATATTAAGGAACAACGGAGTAATGAAAAGATTCGCCAAAAGCATAACGGCGGTTACGCCGAATACGGCAAAAACAATACCGATTACAGCGCCCAGCATGGTGCGGCGGTATTTATAAATAAGGCCTGCAATGCAGGAAAGCGCAGCACTTGACAAAAAGTTCATTATAAAGCCGTAAACGCCGGTATCGCTTATAAGCACAAACTCCAAAAAAGTAACCGTAAAGGAGCAAATCAAGCCTGCCAAGGGGCCGTAAATAAGCGAAGCTATGGTAAGCACGGCATCCTTAATATCAAATGTTAAAAAGCCGCCGACCTCAAACCTAAAAAGCAGTACGCAAATAAAAGCAAGAGCGCAAATCACACCCATAACCGTAAGCTTTTTCGTATTAATTTTTTTCATAAACAAAACTCCCCAATAAAAAAACCTGAGAATACACTCAGGGTAAAGTAAAAATTCTTTCCTCCGGACTATACCGTCGGCTTCGGAATTTCACCGAATCAGTCAAAAAAAGACTCGCGGGCTGTACCGCCGGTGGGGAATTACACCCCGCCCTGAATTATATTTAATAAATAACATAAGGCGACAGCCTCGACCACCGCAATAACGGGAAGCAAAAGCATAAACCTTAAATGCAGTGTTTTATGCCTTATGGTAAGCATTGTAATATACATCAGCGCCGCGCCGCCCAACAAAGCAACTGCAAAAAGCGTGCACTCCTTAACGCGCCATCTGCCCTTTTTGGCCTTATTTTTATCAGCTACCGTAACAATAACCGCAACCAAATTAATAAGGCAAAGGTAAATAAGTATTACCTCTGTCATAAAATCACCTTATATATAATAGCAAAAACAAGCAAAAAATGCAACACTATTATTGATTTAAAGCAGTTTTTGTAATATTATATACTATGTATTATTTAAACGGAGGAAACCCTATGCCCTCAAAATTATTTAAAAAATTAACGGCAGCGCTATCTGTTTTGCTTTGCTTTACCATGCTTTTTTCGGGCTGTAAAACAAACTCTCCGGATAACGTCTCCATAGCTATTAACACATCAACCGGACAGTATTTACTTATTGAAAGCTTTTCCCCTGCGGAGTCCGCCCGTCAGCCGAGCGGAGCAATAATGGCCGTAAGCGTAAAAGCAAGGTATTCCGACCTTACGGTTACAGCACAGTTCAACGGAGAAACCGTAACTCTGCTTCGTGAAGCTGTTGACACAAGCAACGAGCATATCGCAGGAGTGCCTGTTTCTTACATTTACAGCACCGCCTTTATTTTGCCCGAAACAAAAAAGGACACGGTTGTGGGGCAGATTAAATTTATTTGCGAAAGAGAAAATGAAACCGAAGTATACTATAGCGGAATGATTACCGTTATAAAGAAAAATGATAATAATTCTGAGCAAAAATACGTTGCCGAAATTTTAAACGTACCCGCCGAAACCTTTAACGGCGACACGGTGGACGATACCTCCCTGCCGTACTACAGCTTTTTGCCCGTAGGCACGGTAGATTATTGCAACGCTTCCTCCATAGTTAACGAGACTACAGAAAAAAGCTATCGTCTGCTAAGGTTTGGACGGCGCGTATACGATAACGAAAACCTAAAGGTTTACGAGGCAGTACTGCCAAGTGAAAACACCCTTAGCATTGACAGATGCGAAAGTGAAGGTAAATACACCGTGCTTTCATTTTTTACCGATTGGAAGGCGCCCTTTACGGTACAGCTTAAGGAACAGGAATTTATTAACCCGAAAAAAGGTGATTTCCGTATTGCAAGCGCCACCTATTCATACCTTGAGATTCGTTTTATGTATTGCAGTGAAATAACGGGCATCGTAGAATTCGACCCCTCTAACCCTCTTTTCACCAAAGGAGAGGTGCGTTACGAGGAGAACTGCGCCGTACTTACCCTAACCCTTAAAAACAAAGGACAGTTTTACGGTTGGCGCGCAGAATACGATGAAAACGACTGTCTTATAATGCGTTTTCTTGAGCCGACAAGGCTTTATCCTGCCGAAAACGAATACGGTATAGGCCTTTATGACAAGGTTATTGTAGTAGATGCAGGCCACGGAGGAAATGACGTAGGCGGCTACGAAGGCGGACTTAGTGAAGCTGATTCCAACCTTTCTTTAGCCTTTATATTAGAAAAAGAGCTTGAAGCGGTAGGCGCTACGGTAATACTTACACGTAATGACGATACGGCTCTTGACACCTATCAGCGATACGCAAAGGTGCTTGAAACCGAGCCCGATTTTCTTATTTCAATTCACCGCAACGGCGGAGGCTCCAACGGCTTTGGCTCCTATTACTTTAACCCCTACTCCTTTGAGCCTTCAAGGTTTATTTACGAAGCAACCCGAAACACTGCCGACCTTTACCGCAGAGTAAACGGCCCTATTTGGCATTATTTTTACCTAAACAGGCTTGGAATTTGCCCTTCTGTGCTTACCGAAAACGGCTTCCTTGACGACACTGATGACCGATTAAATATGAATAACGCAGACCACCAACGGGCCTGCGCCAAAGCACTTGTTAAGGGTATTGTAAAATATTTCGAATCGCAAACCTACTAAAAATATTCGTTAACGAAATATTTTCCTATTGCACCAAGCATTTTAATTGCGTCGGGCCACAGCTCATTGGGGAACATCATCCAGGAGTTTGCCGCCTCGAAGTTTAAGGTGCCCTCATATCCGTAATCCTTTAAAGCATTCATAATATACTTCCAGTCAACTGCGCCCAAAGTAAAAGGCATAGTATGATTATCGTCAACACCGTCTACCTCGTGCAAATGAAGTGCTTTAAGATTTTTGCCAAGAGTTTTAATAGCAAAGCGTATATTGGAGCTTGTTAATACGGCGTGACCCGTATCGAGGCAAAAAGCAAAGCAATCCTTACCCGCCATATTGTTTAACGCTTCAATATAACGGTTAACCTCTTCATAATCGTTGCAGGTTGACTCTAAAATTTTCTTATTGTATTTTACCCACATATTTTCAAGGCAACAAACAACGTTGTTAGCCTTAAGCTCGTCGATAAACTGTGCGTAGAAATTAACGTTAAAGTTAAACACCTCTTCCTTTTCCGCCGTTGAGCCGTACGGGAAGTTTGCAGGATGAATAACAATATACGGACAAGAAAGTCTGCCTGCGGCAACAATGGTTCTTTTTATAATCTTTACAATATAGTCATTAACGCCACCGTCTCTGTCAAAAATATACGATGGAAACGGTGCGTGGCACTGACCTATTTTTATTCCGTTTTTATCGGCGGCAGCCTTAATATCGTCAAGCACTTTAAAGAATTCGTGGTCAGGTAAGGAATAAAAGCCGCTTTCAACAAAAGGGGTTTTCCACAGATTTCCGCCTGTTTTACCAAAAACAGTATCAAAGTTTAAATCTATAGCGCCGAAGCCTGCTTCCTTTAAAATAGGAAAATTCTTTTCAGCCGATTCCTTATCAATAACCAAAGATGCGGTAGATACGCTGTAAATCATATTATTCTCTCCTTTTAAGTTCTTTATTTCTATGATAATCTCAAAGCAAAGCTTTTTCAAGCAAATTTATGGTATTTACGGCATTTTTTTAATATAATGTTAATAATTCACTGTAAAAATATGGTATAATTAAATAAAGAGGTGAAAAAAGTGAAAAAGCAACGTGGCATTCGCATTAAAACACGAGTAATATTAACAGCATTAGGCCTTATTATAGCAATTGCGGGTATGCTTTGGGGTGCTCTTACGCTTCAGCACCGATTTGTTCCTATTTTCACTTTATTCGAGCTGTTCGGCATTATCACCGTAATTTACATTATCAATAAGCGCGGAAACCCAAGCTATAAAATCGCTTGGATTGCATTTATTCTTATTCTTCCTGTTTTCGGACTTTTCATATACGCCTTATGGGGAGGCCAGCGTACCTTCCCCCACCTTAAGAAAAAATACAGAAAAAGTGAAGAAAGGTATATGAAATACCTTGAGCAGGATAAAGCTATTTCACGCTTGTTAAGCTTCGAGGATAATCCCAGCACCCGTCAGGCCTCCTACCTTTGCAATGAATCGGGCTTTCCCGTTTATAAGGACACCTCGGTTACCTACCTTTCCCCGGGCGAAGTTTTTTTACCCAAACTTATAGAAGAACTTCAAAAAGCAAAACGTTATATTTTTATCGAATACTTTATTATAGCCGACGGTAAAATGTGGGATGCCGTTTACAAGGTTTTAAAAGAAAAGGCCGC
Source organism: Clostridia bacterium (assembly GCA_017474125.1). Classification (GTDB taxonomy): domain Bacteria; phylum Bacillota; class Clostridia; order Oscillospirales; family Acutalibacteraceae; genus SIG607. The sequence continues at coordinate 14,938 of JAFVIF010000037.1, read as the reverse complement.
AAGCGGAGTTGAAATCAAAATAATGTTTGACGACTTCGGCTCCATTAAGCGCCAGAAAAAGGACTTTGTTACACGGCTTAAAAAATCAGGCATCGAGGTTTCGGTTTTCTGTCCCTTAAAGCCGTCGCTTAATATGGTTATGAATAACCGTGACCACCGAAAAATAATAGTTATTGACGGTAACGTTGCCTTTACGGGCGGAATTAACCTTGCAGATGAATATATTAACGAGTTTAAACGCTTCGGTTATTGGATGGACTGTGCCGCAATGATAACGGGAAGTGCCGTTGACAGCTTTGTAATAATGTTTTGCACCATGTGGGAATACACCACGGGCAAGCAGATATTAATGTCGGGACACCTTTTAAGCAAGCCGGCCCTTTCCGACGGCTACGTCATTCCGTATAGTGACAGCCCTATGGATTCAAAAAGCACCGCCGAGGGTATTTATTTACAAATGCTCAACACTGCGCACCGCTACGTAGATATTGCCACCCCATATCTTATCCTTGACGACACAATGAATAATACCATAATTCTTGCCGCCAAGGCAGGTGTGAAAATAAGAATAATCACTCCTTTTATTCCCGATAAAAAATACGTGCATCCCGTTACTCAGTATTATTACGAGGAGCTGCTTGAGGCAGGCGTTGAAATTTACGAATACACCCCCGGCTTCATTCATTCCAAAGTTTTCCTATCCGATGATAAGTACGCTACAATCGGTACGGTAAATATGGACTACCGTAGCTTTTACTTCCACTTTGAATGCGGCGTTTGGTTTACCTGTGAGGACGCTATCCGCGATATTCGTATTCATTTTGACGATATGATAAAGGACTGTAAGCAAATCACCCTTGAGGAATGGAGCAAGCGTAAAAGATCGGATAAATTTAAGCAGTGGATGCTTCACATATTCTCTCCCCTTATGTAATTTAAGGCTGTTGGAAAACTCCAACAGCCTATTTTTTGTGCATTTTCACCCCGTTTTTCAACTTTTACCATACTTTAATAATAACTTTTGTGCAATTAATACAAAAAATTGCCAATTATTATATTATAATAACTATTGCATTTTCACTTAAAATGAGTTAATATAATAATATGAAATGAAATAGGTATAATATATATAAGTTTATTGAAAGGAAGATAGTTATGAGTAGCTATAATCATACAGCTTTAGCAGAAATGATTGAAAAAAAGCTTTCCCATAATTTCGGTGTTACACCCGCTCAGGCTTCTGACGAGCTTTTCTATAAGGCCTGCGCTTTGGTGCTGCGCGATATTATGGGTGAGCGCAGAACAAAATTTAAGGAAGAAACAAAAAAACAGCAGGCAAAAACCGTATACTATTTAAGTATGGAATTTCTTATGGGACGTTCCTTCAAAAATACTCTGTTTAATCTTGACCTTGTTGACGATATGGCAAAGGCTCTTTCAAAATACAAGGTTAAGTTAGACACCCTTTACGAATTGGAGCCCGATGCAGGCCTTGGCAACGGCGGCTTAGGCAGACTTGCCGCCTGCTTCTTAGACGGTCTTTCTACCGGCGGCTACCCTGCAATGGGATATTGCATACGATACGAGTACGGTATTTTCCGTCAAAAAATAGTTGAAGGCTGGCAAACCGAAATGCCCGACTTTTGGCTCCCCGGCGGTGAGGTTTGGCTTGAGCCCCGCCCCGCTTCCGCCGTAGACGTACACTTTGACGGCAAAATCGTAGAATCTTGGGATAATCACTTCCACCACGTGAAGCACGTTGATTACACCACCGTACACGCTATGCCCTACGACCTTATGGTTGCAGGCAAGGACGGTAAAACTGTTAACGCTCTCCGTCTTTGGAGTGCCGAATGTCAGGATATTGATATGTCTGCCTTTAATCAGGGCGACTACGTACGCGCAATGGAGCAAAAGGCTATGGCAGAGGTTATAAGCAAGGTGCTGTACCCCGAGGATAACCATGCCGAGGGTAAATCCTTGCGTTTACGTCAGCAGTACTTCCTTGTTTCGGCTTCCATTCAGGATATTTTAAACCGTCACCTCCGTACCTATAATACTCTTGATAATCTTGCCGAAAAGGTTGCTATTCACATTAACGACACCCATCCCGCTCTTACCGTTCCCGAGCTTATGAGATTTTTACTTGACGAGTGCGGCTACGATTGGGATAAGGCTTGGAAAATTGTTCAGGGTACCGTTGCATATACCAACCATACCATTATGAAGGAAGCACTCGAATGCTGGCAGGAGGATATGTTCCGTCACAGACTGCCCCGTATTTACCAAATTGTTAAGGAGATTGACAACCGCTTCCGCCTTCACATTTGGGAAAACTCGGGAGATGCAAGGCTTGTTGAGGATACCGCCGTTATTTCGGGCGGCGTTGTAAGAATGGCAAATCTTAGCGTTGTTGCCTCCCACAAGGTTAACGGCGTTTCAAAGCTTCACAGTAAAATTCTTACCGATTCTCTTTTTAACGATTATTATAAGCTTACTCCCGAAAAGTTTACCAACGTAACCAACGGCATTGCTCACAGACGTTGGCTTTGTCAGGCAAACCCGTTGCTTACCGATTATTTAAAAGAGCTTATCGGCGATAAGTTTATTATGGATGCCTCTCACCTTTCTAAGCTTAATAAATTTGCCGACGACAAAGCCGTGCTTCAAAGGCTTGGCGAAATCAAACACAGCAATAAGGTGCGCCTCAGCAATTACGTTAAGGAAAATATCGGCGTAAGCCTTGACCCCGATTCAATTTTCGATATGCAGGTTAAGCGTTTGCACGAATACAAGCGTCAGCACCTTAATGCCTTACACATTATTTCCGATTATCTTTATCTTAAAAATAATCCCAATGCTGATTTCACGCCCAAAACCTATATTTTCGGTGCAAAGGCGGCTCCCGGTTATCTTCTTGCCAAGCAGATTATTAATATGATTTGCAGGCTTAGTAAAGAAATTGAAAACGACCGCACCGTTAACGACAAGCTTAAGGTGCTTTTCCTTGAGGACTACAAGGTTACCCTTGCAGAGCTTATGATTCCCGCTGCCGAAATCAGTGAACAAATTTCCCTTGCCTCCACCGAAGCCTCGGGTACAGGCAATATGAAGTTTATGATGAACGGCGCTGTTACCCTCGGCACCGAGGACGGCGCAAACGTTGAAATTCACAAAGCCGTTGGCGATGACAACATTATTATTTTCGGTATGCACACCCCCGAGGTTATGGCGCTTCAAAAGCAAGGCTACAATCCCGTAAACTACTACTGCAACAACGAAAAGCTTAAAGCCGCTCTTGATTTCATCGAAAGGGGTATCGGCGGACAGCAGTTTGATAACGTTTATCGCACCATTACCGGTATGGATACCTATATGGCTCTTGCCGACTTCAGCGATTATTGTGCTGCTCACGAAAAAGCATCCGCACTTTACGGCGATAAGGAATTATGGAACAAAATGTCGCTTAAGAACATTGCCGAATCAGGCATTTTTGCCGCAGACCGTTCCATTAACGACTACGCTAAAAATATTTGGAAGGTTAATCCCTTAAAGTAAGGTTTTTGTATGAATTATTATCCTTTTGATTCAAGAAACACGCTTTATAAATCTATTTACGGCGCGATAGCCTCAGACACTCCTCTGAGGCTTCGCGTTCTGTTGCATAAGGACGCAAAGGTACATAAAGCTTTTTTGTGTATAAAAAACGACAATCACGACAACTTTTCCGAATACGAGCTCACCCCTCGCGAATGGCTCGAGGATTATCGCTTTTACGACGTTGAGTTACCCTTCAACGAAGGCCTTTATTGGTATTATTTCCGTTACGAAAGCGATTACGGTCCATTTAAAATTACCAAGTGGGACCATTCCTTGGGTATAGTATCCAATGACGGAAAATTATGGCAATTAACGGTTTACGACAAAAATTTCACCACACCCGATTGGTTGTCGGGCGGCATTATTTATCAAATTTTTCCCGACCGTTTTTGCAAATCGGGTGAAACGGCAAACCCCTTTGGCGACCGATACATTGAAAAGGATTGGTATGCCACTCCCTGCCACACCCAAAACGAAAGGCCGCGTTATCTCGGGAACGATTATTTTGGCGGCAATTTAAAGGGAATTACCGAAAAGCTTCCCTACCTTTCTTCATTAGGTGTTTCGGCAATTTATTTAAATCCTATTTTTGAGGCTCACTCAAACCACCGCTACAATACTGCAGATTATCTAAAAATCGACCCTATGCTTGGCGATGATGAGGATTTAAAGGAGCTGTGCCGAAAAGCAAAGAAATACGGGATAGGTATTATACTTGACGGTGTATTTTCCCACACGGGCGATGACAGTCTTTATTTTAACAAATACTGCAGATATAACTCGCTCGGCGCCTTTAACAGCACCGACAGCGAGTATTACTCCTGGTACAGCTTTAAAGCCCATCCCCACAGCTATAACAGCTGGTGGGGCATTACCACCCTTCCCGAAACCAACGAAAACGACCACGGGTTTACAAATTTTATTACGGGCGAAAACGGAGTTTTGCGCCACTATATAAAAATGGGTATTAAGGGCTGGCGTTTAGACGTTGCCGACGAATTACCCGACGAGTTTTTGGATAAGGTTAGAAGCGCCATAAAGGCCGAGGATAAGGAAGCCTTTTTGCTTGGCGAGGTTTGGGAGGATGCCACTAATAAAATAAGCCACGGCGGCAGAAGAAGATTTTTAAGAGGTAAACAGCTTGATTCTGTTATGAACTACCCCTTTGCTGAAGCGATAATAGGCTTTTTAAACGGTGAAAACTCAAGAAAGCTTATAGACTCCGTTCTTGATATAACCGAAAATTACCCACCGCAATGTGTTAATCTGCTTATGAATCACATAGGCACCCACGACACACCCCGTATTTTAACAAGGCTCGGTGACGATAACACTCAAAACTCAGACAGAGGCTGGCAGGCTCATCAAAAGCTCAGCGATACGCAATACGCTCATGCCGTTAGCTTTTTAAAGCTTGCCGCCGCATTGCAGTACACCCTACCGGGTATTCCCTCCCTTTATTACGGTGATGAAGCAGGTATGGAGGGCTACGGCGACCCGTTTTGTCGCAAGGCATACCCTTGGGGACGCGAAAATAACGATTTAATTGATTTTTATAAAACGCTGGGAAATATTCGCAAAAGCAATAAATGCTTTGCCGACGGCAAATTTATCCCGCTTTATGCTAACTACGGCCATATTGCTTACGTTAGAGAAAGCTTAGATAAGGAAAACGCTCTGCTTATTGCAGTAAACCGTTGGTGTGATGATGAATACATTACACTTCCCGACGATTTTACAAATGCCACCGTTCTTATGGGCAACGCTCCCGAAAACGGAAAATTAAAAATTTCCGCCGAAAATATTTGTATACTTAAAAAGACCGTCTGACGACGGTCTTTTTTATATTGCAAGACTTTTAATAAACTGCGTTGGTGTCTGCCCCACAAAACGTATAAAGGTTTTGGTAAAATAATATCTGTCTGAAAAGCCTGTTTCATAAGCTGCCTGCTTAATGGTTAAGCCTTCTGCCAAGAGTTGCTTTGCTTTTTCAATACGTGCAGAATTTTTAAGCTCAACAGGAGACATTCCCGAATGTGCTCTTACCTTTTTTTCAAGCTGTGAAACGCTTACGTTAAAATGCTTGGCGATTTCTTCTATTTTAACGTCTTCAAAACAATTTTCTCTGATATATAAAATTATATCCTCTGATTTGTCGTTATTCACGGTCAATGGGCCTGCCTTTACCATAGCCAATATCTTAAGAGTATCGGCTATATACAGAAGATTACTGCCCGGTTTAGCTTCGCTATAATTTTTAAAAACCTCTTTAAAAAGAAATAATGCGTTATTGGTTGGTAAGTTACTTATTACGGTGGGCTCATCAACAATCTTCCCGGGAATATTTTCTTTATAAATACAAAAATCAATTTGATAATATTCGGTATCAGATGAAAGTATTTCGTTTTTATAGGAAGCACCGTAAGGCAATAAGGCAATATCTCCCGCTTTTGCGGATACGCTTTTCTCCCCAAAGAAAAAGGTATGCCCCCCAACAAGATAATAAACCAGACTGTTGGTCATTCGAAAATCATTTTGATAGGTTCTTGCAACGTTTTTTCTATGCAGCACGTAGTTTACTTCAATATCGGCTCTGTTTACGAATTCGTACATAATATCACCAATAAAACAATAACACAACTTGAAAACAATTTCAAGTATTTACGAAATATTACACAAATACTCATATTTTGTTAATTGAACACACTAACTGAGCGCTATAAAATATAATAAAGCAACCTTACGTATTAAGGAGAAATTGATATGAGTGTTATTAATATAAAAAAGCCGAGACTTCGCTGGCTTTTCGGCGGTGTTGGATTTCACAACAGCGAAGCTACAATGACAGCTCTTATGTCCGAAAAGCAAAAGAACGAAATATTCCTTAAAACCTTTAGGGAAATATCTCCAACCTACTCAAGAGTTTTTGCAGGCTATGCCGATTGGACAAAAGAGGCTATGGATGCTTTTGCAGATTATTACGATTTAACCTTTCGCAACGCCGACACTCTATTATACGTTGTGCCCGGCAGAATCCCTATGTTTAACAGCGATTTTAATATAGAGGAATATTCCGAAAAGGTTGCTCTTAATCTTGAATATTTAATTAAAGAACGCAACTGCACAAAAATAAGATATTACTGTGCTACAAACGAGCTTTCGGTAGGAAATACCTATGCTTATCTTTCTAACCGCCTTGAACTTTTTAAAGAGCTGCACGAAAACCTTTACAAAGCCTTTAAAAGGCATAATCTTGATATCGGCTTACTTGCAACAGATTGCTCGGGTGTTGAAAACTACGGTCAAATAGAATGGGCAACACAGAATATTGACGAAATAACCGAATGCTATTGCGCACATCTGTATTCGGCAAAATATGCGCCGGGTGACCTTAACGCCTATAAATATTACTCAAATTCCTTTTCTTCTGTAGTTGCGCAGGCATTACAAAAAGAGAAGCGTTTTACGTTGGGAGAATACGGAATTATAACACCCGACGGCAAGAAAAAATCTCCTATGCGTAACGATTCCTCATACGGAGTTGACCTTCCTGACAATGACGGAATTTTTGCTATAGGGCTATGTGAAATGGCTATGGCAGCCATTAACAGCGGTTGCTTTTCGGCAGTTTCCTGGACTATGTTTGATTACCCCGACCCCTTTATACGTGAAAATGCAGACAGCAAGGAAGGAAAAGCAAAATACGATGCCGCAAGATTTTCGGGGCACGGAATTGATATACGCTATAATAAGCACGGAATGGTTAAGTGGTGTGATGATGATAATGACTACGGTTCAAGAGCAGCTCTTTACGCTATGGGCTATATGGCGAAGCTGTTTAAAAAAGGCACTCGTGTACTAAAAAGCAGTTGGGAGGACGAAAATATTAGGTGCTGTGCCGTCACCTGCCCCGACGGTTCTATTTCAATAGCAGTAATAAATTGGTCGGAACAAGAAAATTCTGTTTCTTTTAATATTGAACATAAAATAGATAAACCGCTTAGAAAATACGAATACAAGGCAGGCAGTATTCCATTTAACAGCTTTAATGACCTTCAATACTACAGTGAGCTTATTGAAGTAAAGGAACAAAGCTTTTCCGCAATATTGCCTGCTAAATCGGTCACTTTTTTAACCTCCGATTATGTTGATCGAGTGCCAAGCACCATAAAAGGTATAAAGTATTCCAAAGGTAAATTAACATGGAAACCAAGTGCGGACCCTGAGCATTGTTATTATAGAGTATACTGTAACGGAAAACAGATTGCATCAACCGTTGCGGAATATGTATATGCTGAAAAGCCGGCGAATTATCAGGTGTATTCGGTAGATAAGTACGGAAACTGTCAGGACAAATGATATAGGAGCGATGTCTTTATGAAAAACGGACTCATCTTGGTTAATAAAGAGAACTCGCAAGTAGGTGAGGGTCCTTTATGGGATGCAAGAACAGAAACCTTTCTGTTCTTAGATATAAGGGGTAGGTGCATTTGGAAAGTAAATCCTGAAATTTTGCAAAATGAAAAATTTATTCTTCCGCAACAGATTGGATGTATGGCAGTTTGCGAAAACGGTGAGCTACTTGTTGCTTTAGAAGATGCAGTTTACCGTATGTTAAAGAGCGGTGAGCTTACAAAAGCACATCAGCAGATAAATATCAAAGGCAGACGTTTTAATGACGGAAAGGTGGGTCCAGACGGTGCTTTTTATTTAGGTACAACCGACAATAACGGTCAGGGCGCATTTTACAGGTTAAGAGATGGCGAGCTTGTTGAACTTTTTGATAAGTGCAGTTGCTCTAACGGTCTTGACTGGACGAATGATAAAAAGCATATGTATTACATAGATACGCCGAAACAACAAGTAGAAATCTTTGACTTTGATGTGAAAAACGGAACACTTTCAAACCGTCGTAAATTTATGGACATTCCTGTGGAATGGGGTTGTCCCGACGGAATGTGCCTTGATGAAAATGATGATTTGTGGATTGCCTTATGGGATGGAAATAAGGTGATTCATATTGATAAAAGCACTAAAGAAATTGTGGACGAAATATGGGTTCCTTGTCCTAAGGCGTCTTGTTGTGCTTTTGGTGGAAGGAACTTGAACGAACTTTATATTACTACAGCTGCTATGACAGATTTTCACAGCTTTCCGCAAGCAGGCAATACATTTAAAACTGTTCTCGGTGTAAAAGGGAAACCGATAAATTATTACAAATATTAACGAGGTGTTTATAATGAAAAGTGTATTAATTACAGGAGCAGAAAGAAATTCAGGCTATGGAATGGCAAGAAAATTTTTGAGTGAGGGCTGGTCGGTTGTTATCACCAGCAGAAACGAAGAGCAAGTGCAAAAGGTTGCCGCCGACCTTGAAGCAGAATTTAAAATTCCCTGCTACGGCTTCGGTTATTCACCTCTTGACGCCATAACCGACACCGATATACTTTTTGATAAAATAGACAAAGCAGGAATTGAGCTCGATTCCCTTGTGTGTGTTGCCGCCGACCTTGGCAGATGGATGGACCCACTTACTGTTGATGGACAGGCTTGGGCTAATGTGCTTCATACCAACGTTGTAGGTTATTTTATGCCGGCAAGAGCAGCCGTAAGACAAATGATTAGAACAGGTAAGGCAAAGGGTGCAACAATAGTATTTACAGGCTCTGTAAATTATATAAACGCCCTGCCCGAGCGCAGCGCATATGTAGCAAGCAAGGGTGCTATTGCTTCTATGACCAAGGCTCTCGCTCTTGATTTTGCCCAATACGGAGTAAGAGTAAACTGTATAGCCGCCGGTGCAATTCTCACCGACCGTTATGACGGACTTGACAAGGAAGAGCTTGAAAGAAGACGCTCGGCCATACCACTGCATGAGTTTTCATCCAAAGAGACTATGGGAGAACACGCATATTTCCTTGCAAGCTCTGCTTCATTTCCTATGACAGGCTCGGTTGTTGTCGTTGACGGCGGTTCTACTTCGATTATGCCGGGTGCTTTTTAAGGAGGAATAATTGTGAAAATTATTTTAGGCGCTATAAAAGAATTTAATGATGATGCACTGCTTATGGCAAGACAGCTTGGAAGCGAGGGCTTTCACTTTAACACCCCACCCATTGCAACGTCAGATGAAGATTATTGGACTGTAAGAGCCTTAAAATGGCTTAAGGAGTACACCGAAAAATTTGAGCTTAAGCTTGAAATGATAGAAAACGTACCAATCCGCTTTATGGAAGCAATTATGCTGGGGACTCCCGACAGAGACCAAAAAATCGACAACTACATAAAAACAGTTCGTAATATGGGAGAAGTAGGTATTCCGATTTTAGGCCATCATTTTTGTCCTACCTGGGCTTGGAGAACAAGTATAAGAGAGCCTGCAAGGGGCGGTGCATTTGTATCTGCCTTTAACAGTAAAGCCGCCGAATCGGGAATAAACGCTTACGCCGCCAGCGCACAGCATATGGCAAGATTTGGTAAAGAAATAGAGCCTCCTACAGCAAAAGAGCTTTGGAAAAATTATGAGTATTTCATAAAAGCAGTTATACCTGAAGCGGAAAAAGCGGGAGTAAAGCTGATTGTCCACCCCTCTGACCCTCCGCTTGAAAGGGTTGCGGGAGTAGACCGCATTTTCATATCCTGTGAAGATTTCGAAAGAGCCGAGAAAATTGCGAAAAGTGATGCCTGGGGAATTAATTTTTGTATGGGAACCTTTTCACAGCTCGGCGGTGAGGAGGCTGTAATGGAGGTTATTAATAAATTTGTTCCTAAGGGAAAGGTGCATATGGTTCATTTTCGTGACGTTCAGGGAACGGTTGATGATTTTAAGGAATGCTTCCCCGGTGACGGCAGATATGACCCTGCAAAAATTATGTATGCTCTTTATAAAAACGGCTACAAAGGTCTGATTCTTGATGACCATGTACCATTTATAAATAATGATACACGTTGGGGACACACCGCCAGAGCTAACGTTTTTGGTTATCTTAACGGAATGAAAAATATGCTAAAGTATTACGAAAACAGTAAATAAAAAAACGGCTAATTTAGCCGTTTTTTATTGTTTTACTATTATATCCGCAAGGGTTGCTCCTATATATTCTATAGCTTTTGAAAAAGATATTTCAACCTGTGCTCCAACCTTTCCTGCGCTGAAATATATTTTTTCAAAATCCTTGGCGGTTTCGTGGAACACCGTTTTAAAGCGCTTTTTCATACCGATAGGTGAACACCCACCGTGAATATAACCCGTAAGGGGTAAAAGCTCCTTTTGTTTAATCATGGCAATAGACTTAACACCTACCGCCTTAGCGCCCTTTTTCAGGTCAAGACTTTCGGCAACGGGCACTACGAAAACAAAATGCTCGCCCTTATCCGACACAGTAACAAGGGTTTTAAAGGTGCAGCTTACGTCCTCGCCCAAGGCATTGGCTATTCCTACACCGTCGACAATATCACCCTCATAAAAATGAGGAGTATACTCAATTTTCGCCTTATCAAGCAGGCGCATTACGTTGGTTTTATCCTTTTTGTCCATTTTACCCATCCTTTCGTATAAGCAAACAAGCGCATTCAATGTGATGTGTATGGGGAAACATATCAACGGGCTGAATTCGTTTTACCTTGTAGCCGTTTTGCACGAAACAGTTTAAATCCCTTGCGAGAGTTTCGGGGTTGCAGGAAACGTAGACTATTTTTTCGGGGCCTAAGGTAACCGCCGCATTAATAAAGCGCTTATCACTTCCGGCGCGTGGTGGGTCCATAATAACCACTTCAGCCTTTTCCCCTGCCTTAGCCATTTCCACCATAAAATCGCTTGCATCGGCGGTAAAGAAATCAATATTTTTAACGTTATTTCGGCTTGCATTAAATTTTGCATCTCTTACGGCATCGGCATTAACCTCAACGCCGATAACCCTGCCCGCATTTTTGCTTGCCAAAATACCTATAGTACCCGTACCGCAATAGGTATCAATAACAGTTTCCTTACCCGTAAGGCCCATATACTCAATAGCCTTGCTGTAAAGTCTTTCGGTCATAACGGGGTTAACCTGATAAAAGGAACGCGGAGAAATACGGAACACGTAGCCGTCAATAGCATCCTCTATATAGCCTTCCCCGTAAAGTGTAACGGTTTTTTCGCCCAAAACAAGACTTGTGAATTTATCATTCACGTTTTGTACTATTGTTGTTATTTCGGGATGTCGCTGAAGAAGAGCATTAACAAACGACCTTGACGACGGAAAAACAGGGGTGCCCGTAACAAGCACAACCATAATTTGCCCCGTATAATATCCCCGTCTTACAAGTACGTGACGTAAAAAGCCCGTCATATTGTCCTCATCAAAGGGCTTTAGCTTAAAGGATTTTAAAAGCTTACGTATGGTAACTATAATTTCATCTGCCTTTTCATCCTCTATCATACAGGAATCAATAGGAACTATTTTATGGGTAGAGGATTGATAAACACCCGAAATTATTCCGCTTTTATCCTTACCAAAAGCGGCCTGCACCTTACAGCGGTAGTGTACGGGATTTTCCATACCGATAATTTCGTTAAGACGACAAAAGCGTCCTAACAGCTTAATCGCCTTAACCTGCTTAAAGCTTAGCTGTTGAGCATAGGTCATATTTTGCAGATGACAGCCGCCGCATTTTTTATAATAAGGACAGCCGTTACCCTTTGAGTAAGCGGCAACGGTTTTTTTATTCTGTTTCTTAGTCGCTGTCCTTGAATTATGATTTTCCATAACAAACTCCTAAACTATTGCCGACTCAAAAGTGCTACCGTTTCGTCTGTAATTTCTCTAGGTCGGCAACGAGCCAAAAACTCCTCCGCAGTTAGTTCTGGGAGTCCTTGTTCCGCACGTAGAGTGTTTATTCTTGCTAACCTTAACTTGAACAGGCGAATCTTCTCTTGTTCACCCTGTTCATCAATTACAGGAACATATCCAGTATAATCTGCTCTCTCTGTCAGCATATCTCTATCTGGAATAGCATCTTCCAAACTGTTGCCGTTGAAATTACCTTCTTCATCCAGTATGTCGGGGTAATAATCCCAGATGGTCATTACATCGGTAAAATCGCCGTAATCACGGAGAACAGGGATTTTGAAATGAATCGCTTTGAGGTATCCCATTTCTCGTTTGGTCGGGAAAATCTCAATGCTATCAACAAGCATATTCGCAAACTGTTTTTGTGCAAGGGGTGAAAGGTTTTCAAAATCCATACCAAATGCCATTATCAAATTGATGGCATCTTCCTTGCTTTTTTTGGTTGCGGTTGCATTGTTGATTTTCATTTCAGTGGCAAAGATAAGGGTTTCTATTTCATCCAACTGCTCATAGATTTCCTCTAACTGTCGGGCATAGGTTTCAAACTTGCGGTCATAGTGTTTATCGGTAATCTCTATGCTCCGTTGTGCCTGTTCGTATTTTTTCTGTATGAGTGAAAGTTCTCTCTGTCTGGCGGTAAGCTCACCGAGTTTGGTTTCAAGTTCGCTCATATCAAATTCTTTGTTTATCTTTTCTAAAACCGCATCTATGATGTCGGGTGTCAGTAAACAAAGTTTGATGGCATTGATAAATTCTTCATCCAGTTCTTTGCAGTTGTATTGTTTAGCACACGAACACGGCACTCCGTTGGTGTTCCGTGTCTGTCTGCATTTATAGGCATAGGAAATTTTGTAGTATGTGCCATCTGGTTTCTTTTTGCGATTCGGCACTCCGTACATAGACTGGTTACAGGATGGGCATTTCACCAAACCAGATAAAATGTACTGGTGTTCCTGTTCCAGTTTTTCTTTTTTCTTGCCTGTATAAACTCGTTTGGAGTGTGCCTTGTTCCAGAGTTCCTCTGTAACAAGTCCTTGATGCAAGCCATCAACCAGAATGATATTGTTTGCATCCTTTTCAGTGACGATTCTGGTTTTTCCGTGTTGACCTTTGACCTTTTCGGTTTTACGGCGACCATAAGCAATTTTACCCATATAAACAGGGTTGTCAAGTATCTTCTTGATAAAGTCGGCGGTAAAGTAATCGTGTTTGCCGTTTTGGCGTACTACTTTTTTGATACCCTCTGCATTAAGTCGCTTGGCAACACCCATTACACCCAGACTTTCATTGACAAACAGGTCGAATATATAACGGACCGTTCTGGCCTCATCCTCTACGATTTCAAGAACACCGTTATTGATGGTGTAACCGTAAGGAGCAAAACCGCCGTTCCATTTGCCTTCCCTTGCTTTTTGTTTGCGACCTGCCATTGTTTGAGTGTGGATATTTTCAAGTTCCATTTCAGCGACAGAACTCATAATCGTAACCATCATTTTGCCGAGTTGTGTGGAACTGTCAAGTCGCTCTTTAATGCAGATAAGGTTTACACCGTAATCTTGCATTGTCTGTAAGTTTTTGACCGTATCAGCAGCATTACGGCCGAATCTGGATAGTTTGAAAACAATTACATAGGAAACACCATCTTTATTTGTCTTGATGGCATCCATCATCCGTTGAAAATCTGCTCTGTCATCGCTTTTACCGGATTTACCCTCATCGCAGAACTCACCAACAATTTGAATACCAAGGGCATTGGCAAATTTGGTGATGTCCTCTTTTTGTGCAGAGAGCGAAAAACCATCCACCTGCATTGTGGTTGATACTCTGGTATAAATGTATGCTTTTTGTACTCGTTCCATATAATCACCGTTTTCCGACCTTTGTGTTACTGTAAGCATCGTGTATATTATAAACTGTATTGATGTGTTTTGCAAGGCGAAATTGTAAATTTTAAGCAACAATTCTGGAGCGATGGTGATTTTGGGCTGGATTCTGCAGTGAAAAAGGTATGAGAGAATTTCCCTCATACCTTTTTTGAGTGTTTATTGCATCTTAAAAAGTTTTTCTCGATTTTATAAAGTATTTAACATAATTAAATCAAGCAAATGAAAACGATGTGCAAAATATCTGTTCAACCACGAGAATCTCAATCGTTTGCATTGTCTGGAATGATGCACAAAAGATTTTATTTGCAAATAAAATTGAATCTTTGAAAGGAGAAAATCTAAATGGATAAGGAAACACTTTCTAACTACGGTTGGGTTGTAATCTGTGTACTCGTACTTGTTGTTATGATTGCACTTGCTACACCTTTCGGTAAGTACATTGCAGAGGCTGTTAAGAACACTACTTCTTCACTTTTCACTGTATCTCAGAAGGCTCTTAATACTGGTCTTGGCCAGGCTGCTCAGGTTACAGTTAAAGATGTTGAAGACATCGTTTACAACACCGTTTCTTAATTGAGTAATTAAGCAAAAATTAAGCACACCTTCGGGTGTGCTTTT
>JAFVIF010000036.1 GCA_017474125.1 Clostridia bacterium | reverse complement strand
TTTTGGTGGTTGATGCTTCTCAGGGAATTGAAGCGCAAACCCTTGCCAACACCTATCTTGCGGTTGACCACGGCCTTGAAATTATGCCTGTAGTTAATAAAATCGACCTTCCTTCGGCTGAGCCCGAAAGAATAATAAACGAAATTGAGGACGTTATAGGTATTCCTGCACAGGATGCGCCCCTTATTTCGGCTAAAACCGGTCTTAATGTGGAGCAGGTGCTTGAGCGAATTGTAAGTGATATTCCCGCCCCCAAGGGTGAACGTGAGGCTCCCTTAAAGGCGCTTATTTTCGACTCCTATTACGATGCGTATAAGGGCGTTATAGTTTACTTCCGCGTTGTATCGGGAAGAATTAAGGCAGGAGACAGAATTAAAATGATGGCAACGGGAGCAGAATTCGACGTTGTTGAGGTAGGCAGAAAGCAGGCTACCTGTCTTATGCCCTGTGACTGCTTAGAGGCCGGCGAGGTTGGTTATCTTGCCGCTTCTATTAAAACCGTTAAGGATGCCTGCGTCGGTGATACCGTTACCTTAGCCGAAAAGCCTGCAAGCGAGCCTCTTGAAGGCTACAGAAAGGTTAACCCCGTTGTTTTCTGCGGTATTTATCCTGCCGACGGCGCACGCTACGGCGATTTAAGAGAAGCCCTTGAAAAGCTTCAGCTTAACGATGCCTCCCTCCTTTACGAGCCTGAAACAAGTAAGGCCTTGGGCTTCGGCTTCCGTTGCGGCTTTTTGGGCCTTTTGCATATGGAAATTATTGAGGAGCGCTTGGAAAGGGAATATAATTTAGATATTATTACCACGGCTCCCAGCGTTGTTTATAAGTTCGTATTAAACGACGGCACTACCGTAGACGTTGATAACCCCACAAACTATCCCGACCCCGGTTCAATAGTTAACGCTATGGAGCCTGTTGCCGATGTGCATATTTACAGCCCCAGCGCTTATATCGGCGCAATTATGCAGCTCTGCGAGGAGCGCCGAGGCGTTCACACCGATATGAAGTATATGGGCGACAGAGTAGATATTCATTACGTTATGCCCGTAGGCGAAATTGTTTACGACTTTTTCGATGCTCTTAAATCGCGCACAAAGGGCTATGCTTCCTACGATTACGAAACCAAGGGCTATGAAAACGCAAGGCTTATTAAGCTGGACGTTATGCTTGCAGGCGAGGTGGTTGATGCGTTGTCCTTTATAGTTCACATTGACAATGCCAATGGCCGAGCAAGAAGAATTGCCGAAAAGCTTAAGGACGTTATTCCGCGTCAGCTTTTCGAGGTGCCCGTTCAGGTTGCGGTTGGAGGTAAGGTTATTGCGAGAGAAACCGTAAAGGCTATGCGTAAGGACGTGCTTGCTAAGTGCTACGGCGGCGATATTACCCGTAAGAAGAAGCTTCTTGAAAAACAGAAGGAGGGTAAAAAGAAAATGCGCCGCTTAGGTAAGGTGGAGGTTCCGCCCGATGCATTTATGGCAGTTCTCAAATTAGACGAATAACGGCAGTTGCAATGCTTATAATAAAAATCGAGGAAACTCTAAGTTTCCTCGATTTTTTTATTTTATCATAGTCTGAATACCGTCTACAAATTCGCTGACCGCCTTTTCAAGACTTTTTTTGCCCTTGGTCAGCTTCTTGCTGTTGTCTATCATCATTTTTCCTGCCACGGTAATGCCTATTCCTGCGGCAACACCAAGCAGCATACCCTCTAAAAAACAAGTTGCTTTGCACATAAAATAACCTCCTTTGGTATTAGCATTTCCAAGGGAGGCTTAGTTATTCAAAAATACTGACTGTGCCAAACAAGAAATGTGTAAACCGTCCAAATTTTGCGGCTTAAATCGGCCTTTCCGCTTTTATGGGTGTTAAGCATTTTCAAAAGATAATCGGTTTCAAAATATTTTTCGGCGACGGCACTTAAAAAGGCTTCCTTAACGGTATTATAGTATTGCTCCTGCTTTAGCCATTCGCGAATGGGAACGGGAAAGCCTAATTTGTCCTTGTTTGCCGTAAGGGGAGGGAGAGTTCTTACTGCCGCTTTTCTTAAGGCAACCTTGGTTGTATCGGTGTTGACTCTGCTTTTTAAGGGAAGCTTTAAGCAAAGCTCCATAACCTTTTTATCAAGGAAGGGAACGCGCAGCTCAAGAGAGTTTGCCATAGAGGTTTTATCGGCCTTTAAAAGAATATCCCCCATAAGCCACATATTAATATCAAGGTACTGCATTTTTGTTACGTCGTCCTTGTCCTTAACCTGGTCGTAAAATTCCCTACATAAAACCTGAGGCGCAGGAGCGTTTTTTGAAATTTCGCTTTTTAAAAAGGAATTGCGCTCCTTGACGGAAAATATAGAAGCATTGCCTATGAAACGTTCCTCAATGGTTTTACCGCGCCTTATAAGGTAATTTATGCCGCGCACCTTCGGCAAATGCTCCAAAGCCTTGGATATTACCCTGCGTAATTTAAATGGCAATTTGTCGTAGGCGGTAAGGGTTAAGGGCTCCTGATAAATTCTGTAGCCGCCGAAAAGCTCGTCGGCACCCTCGCCCGACATAACCACCTTAACCTCCTTGGCGGCAAGGGCAGACACGAAGTAAAGGGCGATAGAGGCAGGGTCGGCAAGGGGCTCGTCCATATGGTACTGAATTTTAGGAAAGGAATTAAAGTATTCATTAGGGGTAATAATCTTGCTTACGTTTTCGACTCCGATGGTAGCTGCAAATTCCTTTGCATAGCCTATTTCGTTATAGCGGTCGCCGTCACCGCTTTCAAAGCCTACGGTAAAGGTCTTGTCAACCTTAGCGGCTTCGGCAATATAGCTTGAATCAATACCGCTGCTTAAAAAGGAGCCGACCTCAACGTCAGAGGATATTTTATGCACCGAAACCGATTCCCTTACGGCGGCATCGATTAAATCGCTGTAGTAATCAACAGCGCCGTCCTCCTCCTTAAAATCGGGGTAAAAGTAACGCTTTTTAATAAATTCGCCGTTTTTATAGGTGAAATAATGAGCAGGGCGGAGCTTAAAAACGTTTTTAAAAAAGGTTTCCTCACAAGGAGAATACTGAAAGGAAAGGTAATGGGCAAGGGCAGTTTCGTTAAGCTCCTTTTTGAAATGAGGATGGGGTAAAAAAGCTTTAATTTCGCTGCCGAAAATAAAGCTGTCCCCCATAAAGGTATAATAAAAGGGCTTAATGCCGAACATATCTCTCGCACCGTAAAGGCTGTTGTCCTTTTTGTTGTAAATAACGAAGGCGAACATACCGCGCAGGTGGTGGACCAAAGACTCGCCCCATTCCTCAAAGCCGTGGACAAGCACTTCGGTATCGGAATGGCTTGTTGAAAAGCGGTGCCCTGCGGCTTCGAGCTCACACCTTAATTCCTTGTGGTTGTATATTTCACCGTTAAAAACAACTACAATACTGCCGTCCTCGTTAAGCATAGGCTGTTCGCCGTCGGCAATATCAACTATACTAAGCCTGCGAAAGCCGAGCGTTATATTTTCAGAAACGAATTTACCGCTGCTGTCGGGTCCGCGATGAATTATTTTTTCCATCATAGAATTAATTACGCCGTCGTTGTTTTCCGTAGCTCCCAAAAAACCTACGAATCCGCACATATTTTATCACTCCGAATTTACTTAAGTTATTTTGTTAATAAGATTTCCGTATTTTTTACTGAAGGCCTCTAAAAGCATACCTGTAATAAAGCCTAATACCGCACCAACCAAAAACAGCAGGGGAAGCAGGTACAAAAGCCCTGCTGTATTCAGCAGAGCCGCCGCTGCAAGCTGACCGAAATTATGGAAAGCACCTCCTGCGGCACTTATACCGGCAAAGGAAAAGCATTTAAATTTTAAAAGCAAAAGCACGGCTAAGGATGAAAAAATTGCTCCCGAAAGCGAAAAGGCAAGGGAATAAAAATTTCCGAAAAGCAGGGCGGAAAGCAGAATTCTTGATAGATTTACCGTAATGGCGGCAGCGTATTCCTTCCTTGAGAAAAGTAGCATACATACGCAGTTTGCAAGGCCCAATTTAAAGGCGGGAACGGGAATAAAGGAAAAAGCAATGCCTTCAAGGTAGGAAACCAAAAGGGCAAAAACCGTAAGCAGGGAATAAAGGGATATTTTCTTTGCCATTATTCCACCTCCAGTATTACGCTGTTTGGTAAGCAAACTACGGTTTGTCCTATTTTATTTATTTTTCCCTGATTAATGCAAATTTTATCGGGACAGTTGGCATTTTTCATATAGGCATAACCGTTTTCAATTATTACCGTATTGCCGCTAAGGGGTATTTCGGTGTCAACGCTTAAGGGTAAGCGGCAGTATTCCTTGCCGTCTACCGTAACCACTAAGGTATCACCGCTGTTTTTTGGAATAAGAAGCATAACGGCAAAAAGCAACAGCGACACAAAAACAAGGCATATAAGCATAATAACGTCGGCCTTTTTAACCATTTCTTATCCCTCCTTTAATATATAACCTAAGTATAACATATCTTTACAAAAAAGTAAATAAATTGTATAATTAAAATATGAGAAAATTTTTTTGCTTTGCTCTGTGCTTAATTCTTTTTTTTACCTGCTCCTGCAGTAATAAAAAGGAAAGCTCGGATACAAGAATTCTTATGAATACGGTGGTTACCATAACCGCCGATTGTTCAATGGAAATAATCGACCAAGCCTTTGACCTTTGTGCTACCCTTGAAAATAAACTTAGCCGAACAAAGGAAAACAGCGATATATGGGCGATAAATAACAGCGATACCTTCGTTCCCGTAAGCAATGAAACAATAATGCTTATAAATAAGGCGAGGTATTATTCCGAAAAGACTAACGGAAAATTTGACGTTACGGTGTATCCCGTCAGCAGTCTTTACGATTTTACCTCGAAAAAGCTTCCGAGTAACGAAAAAATAGCCGCCGCCTTACCTTTAGTGGACTATAAAAAAATAGAAGTTAAGGGCAATTCGGTTTGCTTAAAGGAAGGCGGAATTGATTTCGGCGGTATAGCAAAGGGCTATATTGCCGATTGCGTGGTTGTCTTTTTAAAGGAAAAGGGTGTAAAAAGCGCAATTGTTAATATTGGCGGAAACCTTTATTGTTTTGGAAAAAACGAATATAAAATAGGTATTAAAAAGCCCTTTGAAAACGGTATAATTGCTACCGTAAAGGGAAAGGAAGGCACCTTCGTTACTTCAGGCATTTACGAAAGGTATATAAAGGAAAACGACAAAATTTACCACCATATTATCGACCCTGCTACGGGGTACGGGGTGGAAAACGACCTTGCAGGGGTAACGGTTATGTGCTCAAGCTCGGCTGATGCCGACGCGCTGTCCACCGCTTGTATGCTGCTGGGCGGCAGTGACGGTATAAAGCTTATTGACTCTTGCGAAAATACCGAAGCTGTTTTTGTTAAAAGGGATGGTAGCATACTGCTGTCAAACGGACTTATAATGAAAAACGGGTATATTGTGTATAAGTAGCTTTGTTTACAATTTATACTTTATTTAAAGGAAAAAATAGGGTATAATTAATTGGTATTATTCTTAAGGAGCTTTATTAATGGGATTAATTAGTAAATTGTTTGGTGATTACAGCGAGCGAGAGGTTAAAAAGCTTTTGCCGCTTCAAAAAAAGGTTTTAGAGCTTGAGGAGGAATATAAGTCCTTAAGCGATGAACAGCTTAAAGCAAAAACCGAAGAATTTAAGGAACGCTATAAAAACGGTGAAAGCCTTGACAGCCTTTTGCCCGAAGCCTTTGCAACCTGCCGCGAGGCAGGCGACCGCGTACTTTCAATGCGCCACTTCCCTGTGCAGATTATCGGAGGTATTGTACTTCATCAGGGCAGAATAAGCGAAATGAAAACCGGTGAGGGTAAAACACTTGTGGCTACTCTGCCTGCATATCTTAACGCTATTTCGGGCAAGGGTGTTCATATTGTAACCGTTAACGATTATCTTGCCAAGCGTGACTCTGAATGGATGGGCAAGCTTTACCGCTTTTTAGGGCTTAGCGTAGGCCTTATTGTTCACGGTATGAGTCACGAAGAAAAGCGGGAGGCTTATAATGCCGATATTACCTATTGCACCAATAACGAGCTGGGCTTTGATTATTTAAGAGATAATATGGTTATCCACGCCGAGGAAAGGGTACAGCGCGGCTATAATTTTGCCATTGTGGACGAGGTTGACTCTATTCTTATCGACGAAGCGCGAACTCCTCTCATTATATCGGGCAGGGGAGAACAATCTACCGATTTATACAGAAAAACCGACGCCTTTGTAAGAAAGCTGAAAAAATGCGTTGTTAAGGAAATGGACAGCAAGGCTGATGACGAAAAGGCGGCCTACGACGGCGACTACGTTGTTGACGAAAAGGCGAGAACAGCCACCCTTACCCCCTCGGGTGTTGACAAGGTAGAGGCATTTTTCGGTATTGATAATTTAAACGATGTGGAAAATATGACCATCGCCCACCACGTTAACCAAGCCATACGCGCTCACGGTGTTATGAAAAGGGACGTAAATTACGTTGTTAAAAACGGCGAGGTTATTATTGTTGACGAATATACGGGCCGACTTATGTTTGGCCGCCGTTACAGCGAAGGCTTGCATCAGGCTATTGAAGCCAAGGAGGGCGTAAAGGTTGCCGAGGAATCAAGAACTCTTGCCACCATTACCTTCCAAAACTTTTTCCGCCTTTATTCGTCTCTTTCGGGTATGACAGGTACCGCCACCACCGAAAGGGAGGAATTTGAACAGATTTATAACCTTGACGTTATTGAAATTCCTACCAATAAGCCGGTTATCCGTGAAGACCTTGACGATATTATTTATAAAACCGAGGCCGTTAAGTTTAACGCGGTAATAAACCGTATTAAGGAATGTCACGCTAAGGGTCAGCCTGTACTTGTAGGTACCGTTAGTATTGAAAAAAGTGAACAGCTTAGTAAGCTGCTTAAAATGCAGAAAATTCCCCATAACGTGCTTAACGCAAAGCATCACGAAAAGGAAGCCGAAATTATTGCTCAGGCAGGAAAATTCGGCGCCGTAACCATAGCTACCAACATGGCGGGACGCGGTACCGATATTATGCTTGGCGGTAATGCGGAATACCTTGCCAAGGCCGAGCTTAAGGCTAAGGGCTATAGCGATGAGCTTATTGCTATGGCAACGGGCTTTGCCGAAACAGACGACCAAGAGGTTATTAAAGCGAGAAACGAATACAGGTCTTTCTACGACAGCTTTAAGGCGCAAATTGCTCCCGAGGCCGAAAGGGTAAGGGCGGCAGGCGGACTTTGCATTATAGGCACCGAGAGACACGATTCACGAAGAATCGACAATCAGCTCCGCGGTCGTGCAGGCCGTCAGGGCGACCCGGGTACCAGCGTTTTCTATATTTCGTTGCAGGACGACCTTATGCGCCTATACGGAAGCGACCGCGTTATGGCGGCTATGGACACCCTTAAGGTGGATGAAAATATGCCTATGCAGTTAGGTATGCTGTCCAAGCAGATTGAATCTGCTCAAAAGCACCGTGAGGGCATTAATTTCGCCGCCAGAAAAAGCGTGCTTGACTACGATGACGTTATGAATCAGCAACGCGAAATGATTTATACACAGCGTAATAAGGTGCTTGACGGCGAGGATATTACAGCTTCGGTAAAACGAATGATTGACGACAGTATTGAGCGTCACGTTGCGCCCTTTATAAACGGCTTCGAAGCAGAAAATTGGGATTTCGACGGTCTGCGAGGTTACTTCTTAGGCTGGCTCTGTGACGAAAATGATTTCAAGTATTCTGTTGATGAGCTTAACAGTCTTACCGAAAGCGACGTAATCGAAGCTTTAAAGGAAAAAGCCCGACAGCGCTACAGCCTAAGGGAAAACGCATTCGGCAACGAAACAATGCGTGAGCTTGAAAGGGTTGCTTTGCTTAGAAGCGTAGATAATTGCTGGATGGACCATATTGATGCACTTGATCAGCTTCGTCAGGGTATAGGCCTTCGCGCCTACGGTCAGCACGACCCCGTTGTTGCTTACCGTAACGAGAGTACCGATATGTTCAATGCTATGAACGAAAGCATTAAGGACAATACCGCTAAATTTGTACTTGCGGCGGTTATTCACCGAACCGAGGAGATTAAACGCGAAAAGGTTGCCACTGAGGTTGACACAGGCCCCGTAAACCGTACCGTACGCGGCCCCGGCCCCGTTGCTCTTAACGCTCCCTGCCCCTGCGGAAGCGGCCTAAAATATAAACGCTGCTGCGGAAAAAATCAAACTATGTAAAATAAACCGAGGCAAGCCTTCACGGCTGACCTCGGTTTTTCATATATTGTTAGCGGGTATAATTACCCGAAAGGAGAAAATAAAATGTTTGATTTTGAAAAAAGAATAAGTCAGGGAGAAGCAGATACCGATTGTCGTCAGGCGCTAACTCTTGTGTTTATTGAAAACCAAGCGGTGGGCGAAATTTACGAGCCTGAAAGCGGCTTTAACAGAGGTACTGCCTTTCCTGCCCTTGATAAACCCTGGTGCCCGGGAGGAGAATGGAAATGAACGATAAATTAAGGCTAACCCGTCAAATACACGCTTACGATTTTTCTATACTTGAAATGGAGCTGTATCTTGACGTTCATCCCCATAATCAAAGGGCGTTAAATTTACTGTCCGATTTAAGAAAAAAACGCGCCGCCCTTGTGAGCGCCTATGAACAGCGCTTCGGCGCTTTTGTGGTTACAAAGTGCGACGTGCCTATAGAAGACCATTGGCATTGGATTCATTCCCCGTGGCCTTGGGAAGCAAAGGAGGGTGAATAATAATGTGGCAATATGAGAAAAAACTACAGTACCCCGTTAATATTAAAAATCCAAACCCTAAATACGCACAGCTTATTATTTCCCAGTACGGAGGCCCCGACGGCGAGCTCGGCGCATCTATGCGCTATTTAACACAGCGCTACAGTATGCCCTATAATGAGGTCAAGGGAATATTAACCGATATAGGAACCGAGGAGCTTGCACACTTAGAAATGATTTGCGCTATGGTTTATCAGCTTACTAAAAATCTTAATGAAAAGCAGATAAAGGAAAGCGGCTTCGATAAGTATTTCGTTGACCATACAACGGCAGTGTATCCCATAGCCGCCGCGTCATTGCCTTGGAGAGCAGAGTATATTCAGGCTAAGGGCGATATACTCGCCGACCTGCACGAGGATTTGGCCGCAGATGCCACGACCACCAAAGAACAACCAGCATTTTAAGGGCCCCAAAACCCTTGATATAACCGGCTTTTCGCCACTTTGAACCTTTTCACAAAAATGGCATACCTGCTTTTCGTTAAGAACAACTTGCCCGCAATTTACACTAATTTTCACAAAATTCACCATAGGACAAGCTGTTTCTGAAGAAATCTACCTACACAAAACCCAGGCACGAGAAATTCAAATCTCGTGCCTGGTTTGTCTAATGTATCTTACAATATGGATACGAAAAAAATATATATTACATTTCTGCATTATCCGTCCACATTTCACACTGGCTGATAACAGTCTCAATGGCATCCTCATACTGTTCCGGCGGATAATCGTACTTTTTTAGCAGACGCTTAACCATCTTGCGCATTTTGGCACGTGCGGCCTCTTTCTTCTGCCAATCAATTGTCCTGTTTTTTCGAAGCAACGTCTTTTGGATAAATTAATGACAACCGTGGGAATCGCAGTTGTGCCCTCCCCGTGATGATAGTCGTGGCGGTCGCACTTAGGTTCCGGACGGTTTATGATTTTGGTTCTAAACATTAAGAATTAACCGAGTAATCCTTTTTAAAGCCGTGTGCTCCGAAAATTTGCCATTGTCCAACTCCGAGACGTTGCATCACTGCCTTGCGTTCCTCCGCACACAACTTGGGATCGGTATCTACGGATGTCATCAGAATCGGAGCATATTGATTATATTCAGCTTGCTCTTTCGTTAAACCGTGAACATTGATATAAATATCTCCCGTCAAAGCAATATGATGGGTATAATCGATCAGAACGATCTCTCCGGGTAAATGACCGCCTCTACCTTCATACACTTCAAAATGCATTTCACCGAAATCAAAGAAACCGATTTGAGTAAGCGGCTCGGACAAATGTTCATAATTAGTCCAAGGAAATGTGAGCTTTTCGGGGTTGACCGCTTTGTAAGATGTAAGGATCTTACAGATATTGATATAAGGTTTGTGAAGCGGATTTTCTTCGCGATATCCATCGTTTCCCAAAAATTCATTTTTTAAACAAAGCGCAGTTTTGCCGCTTGCAATGACTTGGTCAAACAATGACAGCAGACCGCAATGATCAACGTCGGCATGGGTAACGAGTGCGGTTTTCTTTACGTTATCAAAATTGGGGACGACCTTTCTGAAAACCTCCAGCATTTCATCCTGATAACAAGCATAGCCGCTATCTACAAACAGATAATTGTCCTCACTTTTTATGATGATGGTGTTGCTTCCGCAGGGAGGTTCAATTAAGGTGATCTCGGTGCTTTCGGTTACCTTATGGGTGC